>CAMDMH010000043.1 GCA_945901835.1 Devosia equisanguinis
CATCACAGAGCCGGCCTACAAGGCCGACTTCAAGCACTTCGATTGGGTGAACCCCAATGCCCCCAAAGGCGGCCACATCCGGCTGTGGGCCGAAGGGTCGTTCGACAACCTCAACCCCTTTACGCTGTCCGGCGTCTCGGCGGCCGAGCTGGACAACACCTACGACAACTTGATGGTGCCGAGCGCCGACGAGCTCAACGTGATGTACGGCCTCGTCGCGGAATGGGTCTCGTACCCCGACGACTTCTCGTCCGTGACCTTCGGTTTGCGCAAGGAAGCCCGCTTCCATGACGGCAAGCCGATAACACCCGAAGACGTCATCTTCACGCTGGACGCGTTGAAGAAGGCCAACATCCGCTATGCGCAGTTCTATAAAGACGTCGTGCGCGGCGAAAAGACCGGCCCCAACGAGGTCAAGTTCCACTTCTCCGGGCCCGGCAACAGCAAACTTCCCTATCAGGTGGCAGGTCTTCCGATCCTCCCATTGCACTACTGGGAAAGCCGCGACCTGTCCAAGACCACGCTCGATATCCCTGTCAGCTCCGGCCCCTACCGCATCAAGGAGATGGATCGCGGCAGGTCGATGGTCTACGAGCGCGTCGCGGACTGGTGGGCCAAGGACCTGCCCCTGAATCGCGGTCAGTGGAACTTCGACACGTTCCGCATCGACTATTACCGCGAGCGCACCGCCGCGTTTGAAAGCTTCAAAGCCGGCGGCATCGACTACTGGCCGGAGAACACCGCGAAATCCTGGGCGACCGAGTACGATTTCCCGGCCGTCAAACGCGGCCTCGTGCAGCTCGCGCGCCTGACCAACAAGCGCCCGACGCCGATGCAGGCTTTCGCCCTAAATCTCCGCCGCCCGCAGTTCCAGGACCTGCGCGTGCGCGAAGCATTGAACTTGGCGTTCAACTTCGAGGAAATGAACGAGCAGCTCCTATATTCGTCCTACATCCGCACGACGAGCTACTTCGACAACTCCGAGCGCAAGGCGGCAGGTCTGCCGCAGGGCCGCGAGCTCCAGCTTCTCGAGGAAGCCAGGAAACTGGCGCCCGATGGCGTGCCCGAGAGCACGTTCACGCGCGAGTTCAAGCAGCCGGTCGGCGGAGCGGCTACAGCCCACCGCCGGAACCTGGCCGAGGCCGCAAAGCTGCTTCAGGCTGCCGGCTACAAGGTTGTCGGCACACAGTTGCGCAACGCCACGGGGCAGCCGATCAAGATCGAGATCCTGCTAAACTCGTCGGCCTTCGAGCGCCATACCCAGAACTACAGCGCCGATCTCAGAAAGCTCGGCATCGAAACGAGCGTCCGCGTCGTCGATCCCGCCCAGTATCAGGCGCGGATCCGCTCGTTCGACTACGACATGATCGTCCACGTCGTCTCGCAGCAATCGGCTCCGGGCAACGAGCAGCGCCTCTACTGGTCGAGCGAGTTTGCCGACCGGGAAGGCAGCATGAACGTCACCGGCGTCAAGAACAAAGCCGTCGACTTCCTCGTCGAGAAGGTCGTGTTCGCCAAGAGCCGGGACGAGTTGAACGCCGCCGTACGCGCGCTCGACCGCCTGCTGCTGTGGAACAACTACGTCGTCGCGCAGTGGAACTACCCGTTCGACCGGATGGCGTACTGGGACAAGTTCGGCCGGCCTGAAAAGATGCCGTCGTTGAGCCCCTCGTTCGATCGCGTCTGGTGGTGGGATACGGACCGCGCCAACGCGCTCGCCGCCAAGCGCGCGCAATAGAGCGGCCCGCGCCGGGAGCACCCGACCTCGATGCGAAGAGCGCCAGCCATCCTGATCTCGGCAGCGCTGCTCGCTATCGCCGTGTCATATCCCGCATCGGCCGAACCCTGCCACGGCATCTCGGCGTTCGGCGACCTCAAGTATCCCTCCAGCTTCGCCCATTTCGACTACGTCGATCCCACCGCTCCCAAGGGGGGCAGGATGGCGCTCGTCGGTGGCGCGCTCACGTTCGACACCTTCAACCCCTTCATCCTGAAGGGCGAGCCCGCACAAGGCGTCGCCGATCTCGTCTTCGAAAGCCTCATGGTGCGAGCGGCCGACGAACCAGACGCCATGTACGCAGCGATCGCGCGCTCCGCCGACATCGCTGCCGACCGGCTTTCCGTGACCTTCGACCTCAGGCCCGAAGCCCGCTTTTCCGATCGCTCCCCCGTCACGGCCGACGACGTCGTCTTCAGCTTCGACACGCTCAAAGAGAAGGGACACCCGAATTTCCGCGCGCGGCTCCGCGACGTGACGAAGGCGACCGCCCTCGGCCCCCACCGCGTGAAGTATGATTTCCAGGGCACCCAGATCCGCGACCTCCCCCTCGTCGTCGCAAGCCTGCCCGTGCTCTCGAAAGCCTATTACACCCGCGCCGTCTTTGAGGAGACCTCGCTGCAGCCGCCGGTCGGCTCCGGTCCCTACGCGCTGACCGACTTCAGGCACGGCGCATCCGTCACTTTCACGCGACGCCCCGACTGGTGGGGCAGGGACCTCCCCGTCAACAAAGGCCGCTTCAACTTCGATACGATCCGCTTCGAATACTACCGCGACCGCACCGCCCAGCTCGAAGGCCTGAAAGCCGGCGAATACGACTTCCGCGAAGAGTTCACGGCCCGCGATTGGGCCACCGCCTACGACGTGCCCCAGGTCCGCGAAGGCCGCATCCAGCGCTTGACGCTTCCCGACGAGAACCCTTCCGGCGCGCAAGGGTTCTTCGTCAACACGCGCCGGTCGAAGTTCGCCGATCCGCGCGTGCGCCGCGCACTCGATCTCGCTTTCGACTACCAATGGATGAACGCCAACCTGTTCTATGGGCTGTACCAGCGCACCGCGAGCTACTTCGAGAACTCGCCCATGAAAGCCGCCGGCCCGCCCTCACCGGCGGAACTGGCGCTGCTCGAGCCCTTTCGTGACAAGCTCGCTCCGGAAGTGCTCACGGGCGAGCCCTATTCCCCGCCGGTCTCGGACGGCTCGGGCACCGACCGCAAGAATCTGCGCGAAGCCGTGAAGGTGCTCGCATCCGCCGGCTGGACGATCCGCACCGAAACGGTCGACGAAGGCGTCTGCGGCACGCTCTGCAGCCTCGGACGCACCTTTGGACTCGGCAGCCGCCGCACCGAGCAGATCATGCGCAATGCCCGCGGCGAACCGCTGGAGATCGAGTTCCTCACCGTCGAGGCGACGTCGGAACGCATCGTCACGCCGTACGCCCAGACGCTCCGCCTGCTGGGCATCCGCGCCAGCGTTCGCCGCATCGATCCGGCCCAATACCAGCGCCGCATGAAGACCTTCGATTTCGACATCGTCACCCAGCGCTATGTCATGCGGCTGACACCTGGCTCGGAGCTGCTCAACTACTTCTCGAGCAGAGCCGCGGAGACCGAAGGCAGCTTCAACCTCTCAGGCATAGCAAGTCCGGTGGTGGACGCGCTGATCGGCAAGATTCAGGAAGCCCGCACCCGCAACGAGCTGACGACTGCGGCCCGCACGCTCGACCGCGTCCTTCGCGCCGGCAACTACTGGGTGCCGCAATGGTACAAGGCCTCGCACAACATCGCCGCATGGGATCGCTTCGGCCGCCCCGCGGTGAAACCGCGTTACGAACGCGGTGTTTTGGATACTTGGTGGTACGACTCGAACAAAGCTGCGAAACTGCCGGGCGGTGCAATCTCCGCGCCGGCAGTTCCCGCATCCGTCAGGGGAAAATAGTCGAGCGGGCGGGGCGGCAGCCCAACCCGTTCCATTGAACGAAGGCAAGTGGCATGGCCGCCTATCTCGTCAAACGACTGCTCCTCATGATTCCGACCCTGCTCGGCATCATGTTGATCAGCTTCACCATCATCCAGTTCGCGCCCGGCGGACCTGTCGAGCGCGTCATCGCCCAGCTCACCGGCACCGACGTCGCCGCCACTTCGCGGATCGGCGGCGGCGGCGCGGACATCGCCGGCCAGCAGACCAATGCGTCCCAATCGAGCCAGGACAGCGGCTCTTCGTCCTATCGCGGCGCGCAAGGCCTCGATCCCGAATTCATCCGGCAGCTCGAAATGCAGTTCGGCTTCGACAAGCCCGCGCACGAGCGGTTCCTGCTGATGATGAGGAACTACTTGGTGTTCGACTTCGGCAAGAGCTACTTCCGCGACGTCAGCGTTCTGAGCCTCATCAAGGAGAAACTGCCGGTCTCGATCTCTCTCGGGCTCTGGATGACACTGCTGACCTACCTTATCTCGATCCCGCTCGGCATCCGCAAGGCGGTCAAAGACGGCGAGGAGTTCGACGTCTGGACTAGCGGTTTCCTCGTCATCGGCTACGCCATCCCCGGCTTCCTCGTCGCGGTGATGCTTCTCGTCCTGTTCGCCGGCGGCTCCTTCGTGCAGTGGTTTCCCTCGCGCGGGCTCCATTCGGAAGCCTACAGCGGATTGTCTTTCATGGGCTGCGCAACGAGCCTGCCCTGCGTCGTCGACTACTTCTGGCATCTCGTACTGCCTCTCACCTCGATGGCTCTGGCCTCCTTCACGACGATGACCTTCCTCACCAAGAACTCGTTCCTCGACGAGATCCGCAAGCAATACGTTTTGACCGCCCGCGCCAAGGGCCTCAGTGAGAGCAAAGTTCTCTACGGGCATGTCTTCCGCAACGCGATGCTTCTCGTGATCGCCGGCTTTCCCGGCGCGTTCGTCGGCGCGTTCCTCGGCAGCTCGCTGCTGATCGAGACGATCTTTTCGCTCGATGGCCTGGGCCTGCTCGGCTTCGAATCCATCATCAACCGCGATTACCCCGTCGTCTTCGCCACCCTCTACATCTTCTCGCTGCTGGGTCTCTTCGTGCATTTGCTGACCGACTTCACCTACACCCTTGTCGATCCCAGGATCGACTTCGAGAGCAGGGAGGCCTGACGTCATGCAGGACGGCACCGCCATCCCCCCGACCGCGACGCCGCTCGAGGCGCCAGGTCCGCATCGCACCATCGGCTTCCTTGGAAAAAGCCTCGAGACATGGCGCGCCAAGTTAGCCTCGCCGATCTGGCAGCGGCGCTGGCAGTCATTCAAGGCGAACAAGCGCGGCTATTTCTCGCTGAAGCTGTTCCTGACGATCTTCGTCGTAAGCATGTGCGCGGAACTCATCGCCAACGACAAGCCGGTCCTCGCCCGCTACAAGGGCGAGTTCCTCATGCCGGTGCTCGTCGACTACCCGGAAGCGAAGTTCGGCGGCTTTCTCGCCATCACCGACTACAAGGATCCTGTCATCAAGGACGAGATCGAGCAGAACGGCTGGATGCTGTGGCCACCGATCCGCTACTCCTACACATCGATCAACAAAGACTATCCGCGCTTGAAGGGCGGCGAGGGCCGGTGCCTCGGCTTCCCCGCCCCTCCCTATTGGGCGACACGCGCCGCCTACTGTGAAGCCCCACCCGATCAGCTCCAGCGCTTCCAGGCCATCGGCAACCGCAACTGGCTCGGCACCGATGACCAGGGCCGCGATGTCGTCGCCCGCGTGCTCTACGGATTGCGGCTGTCGCTGCTGTTCGGCCTTATCCTGACGATTGTGTCGGCCGCTATCGGTGTCACCGCAGGCGCCGTCCAAGGCTACTTCGGCGGCTGGGTCGATCTGATCTTCCAGCGCTTCCTCGAGATCTGGTCGTCGATCCCCTATCTCTACGTACTCATCATCATCTCATCGGTGCTTGTGCCGGGCTTCTGGACGCTGCTCGGCGTCCTGCTGCTGTTCCAGTGGGTCAGCCTCGTCGGCGTTGTGCGCGCGGAGTTCCTGCGCGGCCGCAACTTCGAGTACATCACCGCCGCGCGCGCCCTCGGCCTCAGCGACTGGAAGATCATGTTCAAGCATCTGCTGCCCAACGCGATGGTAGCGACGCTGACGTTCCTGCCGTTCAAGCTCTCGGCCTCGATCACGGCCCTGACCGCGCTGGACTTCCTCGGCCTCGGCCTGCCGCCCGGCTCACCGTCGCTGGGTGAACTGCTGGCCCAAGGCAAGGCGAATCTACAGGCGATCTGGCTCGGCTTCACAGCCTTCGCCTCGCTCGCCGTGATCCTGTCGCTGCTGATCTTCATCGGCGAAGCCGTCCGCGACGCATTCGACCCGAGAAAGACTTTTAGGTAGAATGGTTGCTGTTGGCGACGCCAGAACTCTCCGCCCGAGGTGAGAAAATGGGTGAAACGGACAAGATCGTGACGCCGCACTATACGTTCGAAAAGCTACCGGAAGAGCTTCGACGCGGGATCGAAAGCGGGCAAATGGTTCGCGTCACCGTTGAGCCGGAAGAACAACCGGCGCGCGAGCCACGCCCCCTGCACGAAATGTACGGATTTGCAGCCGGGCTCTACGAGAGCCAAGGCTTGGATCCCGTCGATTTCATCCGTCAACTCAGAGATGAGTGGGACGATTGATGCCGAACCTCAGCGGCCAGCGCCTGTGCGTCGATACCAATGTATTCATCTATCTTGGAGAGCAGCATGCTAAGTTGGGCCCCACGGCAAGGTCGCTGTTTAAGGCCGCCCATGAAGGTTTTTGCGCGCTGGTCACGTCCGAGTTGACGCTGGCAGAGGTTCTAGTCCTTGCCTTCAAATGGGACCAGAAAGACCTGCAACAACAGTATATGGAAGCGCTTTCCCCAAGGCGAAGCCTCGATATCATTCCCGTTAGCAGCGAGATCCTCGTAGCCAGTGCCCGGACTCGCGCAATTGTAGGCGGGAAACTGCCCGATTCAGTTCATACGGCAACGGCACTCGCGGCAGGCTGCGCAGTTTATATTTCGGAGGACAGGGACATCCGCACCCCCGATGGTTTGCAGCTTGTCTCCTTGTCCAACCTCAGCACCATGCTGCCCGGTACCCCATGACCACCGAAACCCTCGTCAACGTCCGCAATCTCTCGGTAGACTTCCGGGCGGGCACGGCCGTGTCCCATGCGGTGAGAGGCGTCTCGTTCTCGATCGATCGCGGCGAGACCGTCGCCCTCGTCGGCGAATCGGGCTCGGGCAAGACCGTCTCGGCCCTCTCGATCCTGCGCCTGCTCAACTATCCCGCCGCTTCCCACCCGTCGGGTGAGATCTACTTCGCAGGCAAGAACCTGCTCACCGCGAGCGAAGAGGAGATGCGCCAGATCCGCGGCCGCCGCATCTCCATCATCTTCCAGGAGCCGATGACTTCGCTCAACCCGCTTCACTCCATTGAAAAGCAGGTCGGCGAGATCCTCCGCGTCCATCGCGGCCTCGACGAGAAAGCTGCCCGCGCCCGCACGCTGGAGTTGCTGGAGAAGGTCGGCATCCGCGATCCGGAGAAGCGCCTTGCCGCCTATCCGCACCAGCTATCCGGCGGCCAGCGTCAGCGCGTGATGATTGCGCTCGCTCTCGCCAACGAGCCCGACCTGCTGATCGCCGACGAACCGACGACCGCGCTCGACGTCACCATCCAGGCGCAGATCCTGGCACTCCTGAAGAAGCTGCAGAGCGAGCTCGGCATGGCCATGCTGCTCATCACCCATGATCTCGGGATCGTCAGGAAGATGGCGGACCGCGTGTACGTCATGAAGTCCGGCGAAGTCGTCGAAACCGGCCCCGCCGAGCAGGTTTTCACCAAGCCATCGCACGCCTACACACGCCATCTCCTCAACGCCGAGCCCAAGGGTAAGCCGATAGCGGCCGATCCCTCCGCTCCGGTCGTCTTGGAGACTGAGGACCTCAAGATCTGGTTCCCGATCAAGCGCGGCCTCCTGCGCCGCACGGTCGACCATATCAAGGCGGTCGACGGCATCTCGCTCACCCTGCGCGCGGGCCAGACCCTCGGCATCGTCGGCGAATCCGGTTCCGGCAAGACCACGCTCGGCCTCGCGATCCTCCGCCTGATCGCGTCTGAAGGACCTATCGTCTATATGGGCCGCCGCATCAATGGACTGGGCACCCGGGAGATGCGCCCGCTCCGCCGCGACATGCAGATCGTGTTCCAGGACCCCTACGGCTCGCTTTCGCCGCGCCTCTCCGTCACCCAGATCATCGAGGAAGGCCTGCTGATCCTCGCACCGGAACTCGGCCCCACAGAGCGCCGCGCCCGCGTCGGCCAGGCGCTGGAGGAAGTGGGCCTCGATGCCTCCGCGCAGGACCGCTACCCGCACGAATTCTCCGGCGGCCAGCGCCAGCGCATCGCCATCGCGCGCGCCATGGTACTGCAGCCCAAGCTGGTGATGCTCGACGAGCCGACCAGCGCGCTCGACATGAGCGTGCAGGCCCAGATCGTCGATCTGCTTCGCGATCTCCAGCGCAAGCACAGCCTCGCCTACATGTTCATCAGCCACGACCTCAAGGTCGTGCGCGCGCTGTCGAACCATGTTCTCGTGCTGCGCAACGGCAAGGTCGTTGAAGAAGGCGCGTCCGAGGAGGTGTTCCTGCGGCCGCAAACCGACTACACGAAGGCGCTGCTCGCCGCCGCCCTCAACCTCGAGGTCGTCCACGCAGGCTCGGTAGCGACGTAGTTTGTCCGTAAGGCGGGTAAGCGGACCTGATCCTTAAATCCGCACGACCCGGATGTTGTTCGTCGTGCCGATCGTCGCGAACGGGATGCCGGCGATGATGACGATGCGCTCGCCCGCCTTCGCCAGCCCCTCCGATACCGCCTGCTGCTTCGCCATTTCGACCATCTCGTCGTAGGTGTGGATCTCCTCGGTCGGAACCGAGTGCGTACCCCACAGCAAGGCCAGACGGCGCGCCACCGCTTCGCTCGACGACAGCGACAGGATCGGCACGCGCGGACGCTTGCGCGCAGCACGCATCGAGGTCGTGCCACTGCCGGTGAATGCCACGATGCCCGCAGCGCCGATCGCGTCGGCCACATCGGCCGCGGCAGCCGCGATCGCATGCGCGGTGCTGTGTTCCGGCGTCGGCTGGATCGCCTCGATCAGCGAGCGATAGAGCTTGTGCTCCTCCGTGTGCGCGATGATGCGATGCATCATCGCCACCGCTTCTTCCGGGAAATCGCCAGACGCGGATTCCGCCGACAGCATCACGGCATCGGCGCTGTCGTAGATCGCCGTGGCGACGTCGGACGCTTCCGCGCGCGTCGGCGACGGCGACTTGATCATCGACTCCAGCATCTGCGTCGCGACGATCACCGGCTTTGCCGCCTGCCGGCAGATCCGGATCAGCTCCTTCTGGCGACCCGGCACATCCTCCGGCGGGATCTCGACGCCCAGATCGCCGCGCGCGACCATAACCCCGTCAACTAGCGGCACGATCTCGTCGATGCGGTCGAGCGCCTGCGGCTTCTCGATCTTCGCCATGATCGCGGCGCGGCCCTTTATCAGCGTCTGCGCCTCGATCACGTCGGATGCGCGCTGCACGAACGACAGCGCCACCCAGTCGACGCCGAGCGACAGCCCGAACTCGAGATCGCGCCGATCCTTCTCCGTCAACGGCGAGATCGGCAGATCCGTGTCGGGCAGGTTGACGCCTTTGCGATCGCTCAGCGTACCGCCGACCTCGACCTTCGCATCGAAATAGTCGTCGCCGCAGCCCGTGCACACCAGCCGCAGCTTGCCGTCGTCGATCATCACGGCATGCCCAGGCATGATGTTCTTGACGACTTCTGGATGCGGCATCGACACCCGCTTGGCGTCGCCCGGCTCTGACCCGAGCTGGAACCGGACGGTCGCGCCGTTGACGAGTTCCACCGGCCCGTTCTTCATCGTCCCGACACGGATCTTCGGCCCCTGCAGGTCCTGCAGAATGCCGATCGGCCGGCCCACCTCCGCTTCGAGCGAGCGGATGATATCGAACCGCTCCTTGTGGTCGGCGTGCGTACCGTGACTGAAATTGAGTCGGAACACGTCGGCCCCCGCCATTGCGAGTCGGCGGATCATTTCACGGCTCGAACTTGCCGGGCCCAGCGTTGCGACGATCTTAGCCTTGCGGTTGCGTCTCATGGGTATTCTCCAGTCGTATGCACCAGTCGAATTGCGAAGGGGTATGTCGGGGTTGTGGGCGAGCCGGCGCCGCTCGGCAAGCCCCGATCGAAGCCATCGACGCCCGATCCATCAGGATTCGCGTGTCAGCCGTGTGACTTGAAGCCGCCGAGACGCCGGTCCAGATCCTCTGCGATTCCAATGATTTCCGTCGCAGAACGCGCTTCCCGCGGGCTGGTTAGGTCGATCTGTGCCAGCACATGCGCCGGCCGCGCGGACAATAAATACACCGTATCGGCGAGCTGGGCCGCCTCCATCGTATCGTGCGTGACGAGCAGCGTCGTTACCGGTCTGCGACCGAGAAGCGCTGCAAGCTCCAGCCGCAACTCCTGCGCCAGCAGCGCATCGAGCGAGACGAACGGCTCATCCATCAAGAGAACATTCGGTTCCACCGCAAACGCCCGCGCCAGCCCCACGCGCCGTGCGAGCCCGAGCGACAACTCCCCCGGATAATGCTTACGATGTCCGGCAAGCCCCAGCGCATCCAGCAATTGATCGACTGCCGCGTCGCTCGCCTCCGGCGCCGCCAGCCGGATATTTTCCTCGACCGTCCGCCACGGCAGCAGCCTCGGCTCCTGGAACACCACGCCTAGCCGAGCCTCACCAGGTAGCGCGATGCGGCCGCGAAACTCTCTATCGAGACCGGCGACGCACCGCAGAAACGTCGTCTTGCCACACCCTGACGGCCCGACGAGCGCCGCGAGCCGCCCGGGCGACAACGACAACCTGATATCGCGCAGCACCTCGACCACCGCACCGTTGGCAGCACGGACGACTTTCGATGTGATGTCGGCTTCAAGCCGCACGGGGCCGCCACCGCGAGACGTGTCGCTCAAAGGGTTGCACCGCCAGATATTCGATTGCCACGATCACCACCACGAACGTCAGTGCATAGGCGAGAATCCGCGCCACGTCGAAAAGTTGAAACGCCGTGCCGATCTCGAAGCCCACGCCGTTCGGCCGTCCCAGAAGTTCGACCACCAGCACGATTTTCCACACGAGCGAGAGCCCCGAACGGGCCGCCGCCGCGATGAACGGAGCAAGCTGCGGCAACACCACGTGGCGCAACCGCTTCGCACGATCGAACCTGTAGACCTGCGCGACCTCGTCGAGACCGCGATCCAGTGCCCGCGTCCCTTCCCGTACCGTCACGGCCGTGTTCGGAAACTTGTTGATCGCCACGGCCAGTATCGCCGCCGTCTCCGTCAATCCCGC
>CAMDMH010000044.1 GCA_945901835.1 Devosia equisanguinis
AACCGTCTGCACGCGCAAAAGGCCGTGCTGGCTTGGTGTCTTGGGGCATAATGGAGCTTGATGCGATGACGAGCCCGCCCGGACCGCTGAAATCGGAAGCCGGACGCGGCATCGGCGACGATCGCGTGCTGCCGTTCCGGACGATCAACTCCGGCGCTCAAGGCCGGCTCATCCGGCTTGGAGCCGCCGCCGACGAGATCCTGACACGGCACAACTATCCCGAGGCAGTGAGCCGCGTTTTCGGCGAAGCGCTGGCGCTGACGGCGCTGCTGGGCTCTTTGCTTCAATCCAATGGCAGGCTGATCCTGCAGACGCAGACGGACGGGCCGTTGCGGCAGATCGTGGTCAACTACACGACGCCGGGTCAAATGCGTGGGCTAGCGAGCTTCGACGCCGAGCGGCTCGAGGCGCAGATCCGTGAAGGGCGGGGCAGCGCTGCCGAGCTGATCGGCAAGGGCACACTCGCCATGACGATAGACCCCGGTGGCAACCAGCCTCGGACGCAGGGCATCGTTCCGCTGTCGAACAACACGCTGGCCGAGGCGGCGTATACCTATTTCCGCCAGTCCGAGCAGATCCCGACGTTCGTTCGGCTTGCGGTTGCGCGACTGCAGGTGCGGACGGGGGCCAGCGTTCCGCCGGTGTGGCACTGGCGGGCCGGTGGCATGATCGTGCAGCAACTGCCCGACGACGCGAGCGGCGCTGCGGCAGAACGCGGCTCCGATCCGCGCACAGCCGTCACCGAAACGGAAGACGACGAGGCGCGCGCGGCCTACGAGGAAGACTGGAACCGCGCGCGGATGCTCGCGTCGACAGTCGAGGATCACGAGTTGCTGGACCCGACACTGGAGCCGGAGCGGTTGCTCTACAGATTGTTCGCGGACGAAGGCGTGATCGTGCACGAGACGGTCGCGGTACGCGCGCACTGCGGCTGCTCGCGCGATCGGGTCGAGCGGTTGCTGAAGACGTTCGGAAGCGCCGAGCTCGTCGATATGCGCGAACCCGACGGCAGCATTCTGGTCAAGTGCGAGTATTGCAGCACCGAGCAGCGCTTCGCGCCGGCGGAAGTCGAGAAGCTGTAGGCAGGCCCATGCGATCGACGAGAAGTGGATGGCCCGCCTGCGCGGGCCATGACGGACGTGGTGGGTTTGCTGTTGTGACTTCTAACTCAGTGATCGGTTCGTCGAAGTTCGCCGGGCATTCTATGTAGGTTGGGTCAAGCGAAGCGCGACCCAACATTCAACGTGCGCCGCCAGAAATGTCGGGTCGCGGCCAGTGGCCCATGGGCGCCAACTTAGCCGGGCGGTACGCAAAATCCTCGTCTTGGCGTTCCCGGACAAGCGTTCAGACCGCGAGGTCGGAATGTGAAGAGCCGGGGTCTTTACACATTTCAGAAGTGTAAAGGTCCCGGATAGCCTCGCTTCACTCGGCTTCCGGGAACGCAGAAACTTCTATGTTTGCGCCTATGGGCCAGTGGCCTTGACCCAACCTACGACTGGCGTGGGTTCGAGATCGGTTCTCAGTTCGTCGCAGGGGCGCCCCAGATCTGCTTGAGGCGGGCGTCGCGGCCGCAGCCGATGCGGTAGCGGCCATAGTGGCCGGGGTTCTTCTTGTAGAAGTCCTGGTGATACTCCTCGGCGGCGGTGAAGGGCTTGGCGTCCTCGATCGAGACGACGACGGGGAACTTGAACTTCGCCGCCAGTTCCTTCGCCTTCTCGGCCTTGCTATCCTCGGCGAGCTTCTTCTGATCCGCGCCGACGGCGAAGATCACCGGGCGGTAGTGGCTGCCCTTGTCGCAGAACTGGCCTGCGGCATCGAATGGGTCGACGTTGCGCCAGTAGACTTCGAGCAACTGCTTGTAGTTGACCTTGGCCGGATCGTAGGTCACCTGCACGACCTCGACATGGCCAGTCCTGCCGGTCGTAACCATGTCGTAGCTGGGGTTCGGCAAGCTGCCGCCCATGAAGCCCGACGTGGTTGCGACGACACCCGGAACCTTGTCGAAATCGGATTCGGTGCACCAGAAGCAGCCCGATCCGAAGACAGCGACGGCCGTTTTGTCTTGAGACTGCGAGGGTGCCGGGCCGACGCCCAGCATGACCGCGGCAAGGCCGAAAACGGCGAAGATCGAGCGAAACAGCATTCCAGAAACTCCGGTGTGGTGGGTCGAGCGTCGAATGGGATCAGCTCTGGGTCTCGTCAGCTCGGGGTTTTGGCCTTGGGCACGAACTTCAAAGCTACACCATTGTTGCAGTAGCGTAGGCCGGTAGGCTTGGGGCCATCCTCGAACACGTGGCCCTGGTGGCCACCGCAGCGCCGGCAATGGTACTCGATACGCAGCATGAACAAGGTGCGATCATCCTTGGTGCCGAGCGCATTGTCGAGCGGCTTCCAGAAGCTCGGCCAGCCGGTCTTGCTGTCGTACTTCGTCTCCGACGAAAACAGGGGCAGGTCGCAGCCGGCACAGTTGTAGATGCCGGGCTCGTAGAGCTTGTCGTAGGGGCTCGTGAACGGCCGCTCGGTGCCGTGGTCGCGCAGCACGCCGTACTGTGCCGGCGTCAGGATCTTCTTCCATTCCTCGGGTGTCTTGGTGATCTCGAATTTCGCCGCAGGGCCGCCAGCCGCCCAGGCGCGCGCCAGTGCGCCGCCCGCAATAAGGGCACCGATGCCAGACATGGTAAGCGTGCGACGGGACAGCATGGAAGGAGATCCTCCGGGTCGAATTTTCGTTGGGGAGCATGGCCGCAGCCCCAGTCACTGGAACAAGTTGGAATATGCCTGGGGTCGCATGAGCAATCCAGTAAAGTCGGATCACACTGTCGTCAGACACACGTGTCCAGGCAGGCCCGAGGGATCGCTGGCGTTACAACCGGCGAGGCACTAAAACGTGTGTCCATGAACAAGAAGCCCAAGCCTAAGCGAAAGCCAGAGGGACCTGCTCCAGCCGGGCAAGCCCATGCTAGGCAAAGTGCTGGCGGCCTGCCCAGCCGGGAAGAGCTGCTGCGCTTCATGGCAGAATCCGAAGGCAAGGTCGGCAAGCGCGAGATCGCGCGGGCGTTCGGTATTCGGGGCGACGATCGTACGGAGTTGAAGCGGCTGCTCGCAGAGCTTTCGCGCGAGGGGGCCATCTCGGGCAATCGCAAGGCGCTGAAGAAGAGCGGCGGGCTGCCGGCCGTCGCGGTGCTCGAGGTCGTTGCCCGGGACGCGGAAGGCGATCTCATCGCCGAACCCGCAACGTGGAACGAGCCGGGCGAAAGGCCGCGCGCGCGGATACAGCCGCACGATACGGTGCGGACGGTGTTGCCATCCGACCTCGGCATAGGCGACCGCATCCTGGCCCGCATCACGCCGATCGAAGCGGACGAGGCAAGCGAATCCGAGGCCGAAGATGGCGAGGTGCAGCCGGTCCAGTACCTCGCCGAGCCGATCCGCAAGCTGCCGCGCGAGAAGGCGCGACTGCTCGGCATCTACCGCAAAGATCGCAAAGGCGGCGGCGGGCATTTGCTGCCGATCGACCGCAAGCAATTGCGCGACTGGAAAGTTGAGGCGAACGAAGACGGCAATGCGGCGGACGGCGATCTCGTGCGCTTCGACATCGCGGTTCGTGGGCGGCATGCGGCGCCCGGCGCGCGGATCGTCGAGACGCTCGGCAATCCGAAGGACCAACGCAAGATCAGCCTGATCGCGATCCACGCGCATGGTCTGCCCGAGACTTTTCCCGATGCCGTCGAGCGCGAGGCCCATGAGCTGCCGGAAGCCGGCCGTGGCGGCCGCACCGATCTCACAGACGTGCCGCTGCTGACGATCGATCCCAGCGACGCGCGCGACCACGACGACGCTGTGCACGCGACACCCGACACCGATCCGGGCAATCCGGGCGGGCACATCGTCACCGTCGCCATCGCGGACGTCGCGCAGTACGTGCGGCCGGGAACGCAGATCGATCGCGAGGCGCTGCTGCGTGCGAACTCGGTCTATTTTCCCGACCGCGTGGTGCCGATGCTGCCGGAGCGGTTGTCGACGGATCTATGCTCGCTGCTCGAAATGCAAGACCGACCGTGCCTTGCGGTGCGGATGGTGTTCGACGCGAATGGCAAGAAGAAGCGTCATACCTTCGTGCGCGGCGTAATGCGTTCCGCCGCAAAACTCTCCTACGAGGAGGCGCAACGTGCGTTCGACGGCAATCCGTCAGCGAAGTGCAAGCCGCTGATGGACGTTGCGCTGAAGCCGCTGTGGCTCGCTTATGCGGCGCTGAAGGCGGCGCGCGAAGAACGCTCGCCACTCGATCTCGACCTGCCGGAGCGGCGGGTGCTGCTCGACGCGGAAGGCCGCGTCGACCGGATCATAGTGCCTGAACGTCTCGAGGCGCATCGGTTGATCGAAGAAATGATGATCCAGGCCAACGTCGCCGCCGCCGAGACGCTGGAGAGCCAGAAGGCGCCCGTCATCTACCGGGTTCACGAGCCGCCATCGCGGGAGAAGCTGACGCAGTTGCGCGATTTCCTCGGCACCATCGGGATGAAGGTGCCTGTCGCTGGCCAACTTCGGCCGAGCGATTTCAATCGCGTGCTGGCCGCGGCCAAGGGCCAACCGGTGGCGGAACTCGTCAACGAGGTGGTGCTGCGCAGCCAGAGCCAGGCGGACTACCGGCCGCTCAACGCGGGGCATTTTGGATTGCACCTGTTCCGGTATGCGCATTTCACATCGCCGATCCGGCGTTATGCGGACCTGATCGTGCACCGCTCGCTGATCCAGGCGCTGAAGATGGGCGAAGGCGGGCTCGGCGAAGACGGCGCCAAGGGGCTCGACAAGATCAGCAAGCAGATCTCGGAGGCCGAGCGCCGCGCGATGGCGGCGGAGCGCGAGACCGTCGACCGGCTGGTCGCATCGCATCTGTCCGATCGCATCGGGGCAGAGTTCCCGGCGCGGATTTCGGGCGTGACGCGCTCGGGGTTGTTCGTAAAGCTGAAGGATACCGGCGCGGACGGGTTCGTGCCGATCTCGACGCTGGGTGCGGATTACTTCGCGCACGTCGAAGTGGCGCATGCGCTGGTCGGTACGCGGACGGGACTCGGCTACCGGCTCGGCGACATCGTTACGGTGAAGCTGGTGGAGGCAATCCCGACGGCCGGTGCGCTGCGCTTCGAGATGGTCACGGAAGGGCGGAAGGGGCTCTCCGTGTTGGCGAAAAGCCATTCCGGTGGCGGCGGGCAGTCGCGGCGGCACCCGCGGCCGAAGCCGCGAAGGTATTGAGTGCCGGAGAGCGAGCTATTCTCGGCGAAGCGTCGAGGACGGTCCGCCTGCGCGGACCATGACGTTGGCTATCGAGGGTGGTGCTACACCGCAGTTCACCCCATTCGTGCGACGCCGGTGAAGAAGTAGTGGCCGAGGCCGACGGTGAAGATGAGGCAGCCGTAGAGCGAGTGCTCGAGCCACACGGCCCACAAAGCGCGGGTTTCGTCGTAGCGCCAGGCGAGAAGAAAGCCGAGGAACGCCGTCAGCACGATCGAGACGAAGCTGCCGAAGATGACGTGCGCGAAGCCGAATAGAAGGCCGTTCGTCAAAATCGCGAGCCATCGCGATGAGCCGAACAGCGGCCCATAACGATGGTAGAAGAAGGTCCGGTAGATCAGCTCCTGCGGGATGACCGAAAGCAGCGGATAGAGAATCATGATCGCGAGCCACACCGGCCAGTTTCCGCGCGGCAAAGCGAGGAAGCGATGCGGCAACTCGATCGCGACCCACAGCGCGACGGCGCCGCCGATGAACGCGAACGTGCCGAGAATGCCTACGAGCGTCGGCAAGGGGTAGCGATGCGACAGCTCGCGGCG
Organism: Devosia equisanguinis; assembly: GCA_945901835.1. Taxonomy (GTDB): domain Bacteria; phylum Pseudomonadota; class Alphaproteobacteria; order Rhizobiales; family Hyphomicrobiaceae; genus CAMDPA01. The sequence continues at coordinate 5,832 of CAMDMH010000044.1, forward strand.
CAGCTTGAACGTCGGGTCCCACAGCATGTAAGCGATGAAGCCCAACAGCAGCGGCTGCAGCACCACGGGAAGCGGAATGCGCCAGGTGAAGATCGCTTCGCGGATCAACATCGGCGCAACGAGGAAGAAAAGTCCCAGCTCGATCAGCAGCCTGATGCGGCGGGCGTTCGTGGGGTGCGTGATGTCGCGGTCGCGGGGCAACGAGCCTCTGGCGCCGAGCGGCGGGGAAGTCTGCACGGCCTCGGCGGCCATCGAGCGCTACTCCGCTGCCGTGAGCTTCTTGATCGTGGCAGAAATCTTGTGGCGAACGCGATGCCAGCCTTTCGAGCCCTCGCTCGTCATCCAGTTCATCTGCAGCGATCGGCGCGGGCCCTCGAACGGATGATGACCGTGCCAAGACGTGTCTGATCGCTTGAAAACGAGTAGAGTGCCGTTGTCCGGCGGGACCTCGAAGGCGAAGTTTTCCACGTCGTGGCCGTTACGCAGGAGCCGCAGGCGCCCGCCCGGCTGGGTCCAGTTCTCGTTCAGGTACAGAAGGACGGTGATAATCTTGTCCTTGCTATCGGTGTGTATCTGGCCGTCCTTTGCGCGCGTGTAGCCGCGTAGGGAGTACATCTTCGGACGGTCGGTGAGATCCACGTCGAACACTGCTTCGATGGCAGCCTGGAACTCCGCGCCGTCGAGTTCGTCGATGACCTCCTTGATCACCATGTCGGTATCGAGACTATCGAGCGGAAACGACCCGCCGGAATTGATCGGCGGGTAGGTCTCGTTGACCCGCTTGACCGTCTCGGGGCCGATGAAGCCCGGAACGAGAACGAAATCATACGGATCGGTTTCGAGCTTCGCGTTGCGGAGCTTTTCCAGATTGAGATGCGCCATCGCCTCGACCTCCTGGTTCGGTTCCGATTCACTAGGTCTATCGGGGCACCGACTTTTCGCTTCTTATGCCTATTCCCGTGGCCCCGCCATCAAGCCCGACAAAGCCGCACTGCGTCGCAGCCATCGCCGCTCGATCTCGCGGGCGATCAAGTCCGCCGCATCGAGCGGCACGTAGTTCAAAGCACCGATCGCGGTCACCCGGTCGGGCAACGGGCGCGTCGCACCATACCTTTGCAAAGCCTCGTGAAAGCGGCGGAATTTAGAGCTGCCACCGGACGGGTGGAAAACCCACACGGGACGGCCCGTCGCGCATGCTTCACCGTTCATGTTCACGCTGTCCGCCGTGACGACCAGCGCATCGGCATTCGCGAGGAACTGTGGATAAGGGTTCGCCCCCGTCATGTCCCAGAGAATGCGCGGGCGGTCACGCGTCGCGTCGTCGGCGGCGCGCACCAGACGTTGATGCGTGCGGCGCGACGGCGTGATCATGAAGCTCGCGCCCAGCGCGCCGATCGAACGCAGCGCCTCGCGAAAGCGATCGTCGTCGCTCTCCTTGAAGCGATAGACGCCGTTCTTGCCGCCGAGGATCACCGCCACGCGCGGTCCCGGCAGCGCGGCGATCTCGGCAGGCATGGCCGCGCGCAGCTCGGCCAACCGGTGCGTAGTGAAGCTATGCGGCGCCGTTACCGTGGTCATGACGTTGGCGCCGCGACGGCGGTCGTGCTCGGGCACCCAGATCAGGTCCGCCGTGCCGGGGCCCGTCTTCGGATCCTGTAGAACCACGGTGTAGGTGCCGGGACCGGCCAACCGGCGCAAACGGCGGATGTAGGGAATGCTCGCGCGGCCCGTCGCGATCGCTACTCTGGGCCACGGCGGCGCGAAGGGGCTTCCGGCACTGCCGAATTTCTCGGCGGGAGCGACGGGGCCCCAAGGGGCCGTCATGCGCCAGATGCCGCTCGGCGCTACGTGCTTCATTTCGTAGACGAGGCCCAGCGCATCGGCGACGCCGCGAGCCTGCACGTCCATGCCGGCCTTGCCGTCGGTGATGATCCACGCGGCGGCGCCGGCCAGTGGCCGATCTGGCGGTTCGTCTTCCTTGCTGATCGCGTCCATGGCATTCTTCTCGCGCATAGAGATGTGGTTCGTCGATGGCACGCAGGGCCGCACCATACAGGACCGGATTTTGCTATCTGTCGACACGCCGCCTCTCAAACCAGTGCATCATCCGTCCGGAGCGCCCTGCCTCATGATCTCCAAGCTCGACGCCATCGACTGGCGCATTCTCAAGGAGTTGCAGGCCGACGGCCGGTTGACGAACGTGGCGCTCGCCGCACGCGTGGGGATTACGCCGCCGCCGTGCCTGAGGCGCGTGCGCGCACTCGAGGAAGGCGGCTACATCGCGGGCTACCACGCCGCCGTCGACGAGGTGCGGCTCGGATTCGCCGTCACCGCCTACGCGATGGTGGGCCTCTACAGCCAATCGGAGGCAGACCTGCGCGCGTTCGAGAACCGCGTGCTGTCGTGGCCGCTCGTTCGCGCGTGCGACTACCTCGCGGGCGAAACCGACTTCATGCTGCGCTGTGTGGCGCCCGAACTCTTCGCCTTCCAGGAATTCGTGACTCGCGAACTGACGGCGGCGCCGAATGTCGCGACCGTGAAGACGTTCGTGTCGATCCGCAGCGTGAAGCGTGAGCCCGGCGTGCCCATGGGGCAGTTCCGGAAGGCTTGAACCAGGCCCAAGTGTTGCTGCCGGGAAGCAGGGGGGAAGATTGTGAGCGGCTATGCCGGACACCCCATCACGCGGCACGAATTCGACGCAATCTTGCCCAAGGTGCCTCGCGTGGTTTCGGGGACGCCGAATGCGTCCGGCGGCAGCAATAGAGGGGCAAGCCGAATGCGCGTGAGAAGTGTCGTATCCAGGTCTGGTTTGATGGCGGTGGCATGCGGCGTCGCATTGGCGGCGGGAGCGGGCTTCGCCAACGCTCAAGCGCTCGAGGAAACCGTGAGCGAGCGCGACGCGCTGAAGGCTTGCGAGAAGAAGATCTGCGAGATCGTCGTCAAGAAAGAGGCAGGCGGCGGAGATTTCGCCTGCACGCTGACCAAGACCTGGGCGAAGGACAAGATCAAGGAAGGCATCGAGAAGAAGCGACTGTCCTGGAGCCTCGGCAACGCGCGCTGCGTGATCGATGTGGGCATGAAGCGGGCCGACATCCTCGAAGCCATGTCCAAGCCCACCCATACGATCGAGCTCGCGCCGCAGACGGTGAAATGTCAGGTCGAATGGGAGAAAGATACGCTCGACGTCGCTGTCACGCTCTCGCCGAAGATCCAGTTCAAGGGCGGAAAGGCCGAGAAAGCTTGGCTCGGCGTGAAGAACATCGAGGCGCCGGCGGTGATTCGCGGTGCGATCTGGACCGTTGCACAAGCGGAGGACTATTTCGGCTTGTTCCACACCGACATGGTCGCCGAGATCAACGAGTTCACCGGCCAGAAGTGCGTCAAGGCAATGGCGGGGAATTGATGAGCTGTAGGTTGGGTCAAGCGACGTGCGACCCAACATCAGTCGTGACCGGAAATCGTTGGGTCGCGGCCATTGGCCTTGACCCAACCTACGTTGTCGGTTCTCACGTCCTACTCACTTCTGTGCAACCCATGCGGCCAGCACGCGGCGCTCGTCCAGGGTCATGTCGGTGATGTTGTTGGGTGGCATGGCGTGGGAGAGGACCGACTGGATGGCGATGGCAGGCTTCATGCGCGCCATTTCTGCCGGGGTTTCGAGCTTGACGCCCTTAGGGGGATGCACAACGCCGCGCCAGACGGGCTCGGCCATGTGGCACATCGAGCAGCGCGAGGTGAGGATGTCGTCCACCTCCTTGGGTACCTTCACCTGAGCGAGCGCCACTGACTGCTTTATCGGCGGCAACGGTTTCAAGCCGAGACGCTGACGGCCTGCAGGCGTCGAGATCGCCGTAATCCAGATCATCGCAAGAATGGCTGCCGCGGCGACGCCCCAGGCCCACCACGGATCGCTGCGACCCCAATGGCGCTCGTTGTAGAAATAGCGAACGAGCGCGCCTGCGATCAGGACCAGGCCCACGATGACCCAGGCGAGTTTGCTGTCGAAGATCATGGGGTAGTGGCCCGAGATCATCAAGAAAACGACCGGCAGCGTGATGTAGTTGTTGTGGGTGGAACGGACCTTGCCGATATAGCCGAGGTTGGGGTCCGGCGCGCGACCGGCCTTTAGGTCCTCGATCACCTTGGTCTGATTGGGAATGATCACCAGCATGACGTTCGCCGACATTATCGTCGCCATAACGGCGCCGGTATGGAGCAGCGCGCCACGGCCCGAATACACCTGCTGGAAGCCGTAGGCCAAGGCTACGACCAACACGAACAGTACCGCGCCCAGCGCCACTTCGTTCTTCGAGAGCGCCGAACGGCAGAGGATGTCATAGACGACCCAGCCCACCGCCAACGCACCGCAACCAATCGCGCCCGCCACCAGCGGCGACATCTGCCGCACCGCCGGATCGATCAGATAGAGATCGGCGCCGACATAGTAGATCGTCATCAGCAGGAAGAAGCCGCTGAACCAGGTCGCGTAGGATTCCCACTTGTGCCAGATCAGATCGGCCGGGAGCTTGTCGGGCGCCACGAGCCATTTGCGGACCTGGTAGAAACCACCGCCGTGGACCTCCCAGGATTCGCCGCCCTTCGGGATGTCTGGCGTCGGCTTCATCGAGGCGTCTATGTGCATGAAATAGAAAGATGAACCGATCCAGGCCATGCCTGCGATCATGTGAAACCAGCGCAGCAGCAGGCTCGCCCATTCGATCAGTAGCGTTTCCATTTGGCCTCGGACGGAGCAGATGTGGGTTCGCGGTCAGCCTAGTATGGCCGCCGGCGACTCAAAAGACAGCCTTTCCGACTAATTCCCTCCAGCCGAGGCGTCGAGCTGAAATCGAAGCGGCGATCGTCGAAGGTTCGCCAAGAGATCAGCAGCAGCCACCGGATGGCGAAATTGCCGCAGGTTGGGCGGACGGGGCCCTGTCGGACGGCATCGCTGTTCCGCCACCAGCAAAGGTGCCGTAGTGGCGAGAGAAATCGCCGATGAAGTCGAAGTAGGCTGCGAAGCGGGTCTCGGCCAACATCTTCCAGGTGTTGCCACAGACCGGAAAAACCCTGCCGCGCTCGATAACGCAGTGCTTGTCGAGAACGACCGTATCCTCGGCGTTAGCGATGCCGCCTCTTGATTACCCCGTCATCACCTCTATGCCGCCACATCCGCTTGTTACGCGGTCTTCCGACGCCGGACGGGAGGCCGACATGCCACGCAACAAGGTGCAGTTCCAGAAGGGGCTGAGCTTCATCGAATTCTGTCAGCGTTACGGAACC
>CAMDMH010000045.1 GCA_945901835.1 Devosia equisanguinis
GCCCGATGTCGTCATCCATGGTGAGAAACGCGGGCTAGATCCTGCGCACTTTCGCATCACTTTTGATCGGCGTCCGAGGGATCGAATCGGCCCGCCAGTGACGCAAAAAATTGCGAATCTGCCAAGATTGTCGCCCGCTCATACTAAGGGTGTAGAACCAGTTACCAACTGGACGCATCGGGGGAGGCTCACTAGCGTTCACTTAGGTGTGATGGGCCCGACAAGTGACGGCCGCGCGGTGGCTGTAGTTCGCCACGGCATCGCAACCTGGAAACGCCGCTGCGAGACAAAGATCCGCCTCACCCGCACGCCCGATGCGGTGAGGACGCCTCTTCTCGTTCTCGCGCCAAGAGGGAGTGCTGGGCACATCACGACACAATCGCCAACCGTCAGCGTGGAGGATCGCAACCGCCCGATGACAGCTGAGGAGCGCAAGGTGATCCTTGCGTCGTCGCTCGGCACCGTTTTCGAATGGTATGATTTCTATCTTTACGGATCACTCGCCGCGATCATCGGCAATCAGTTCTTCAGCGCTTTCGACGTGACGACGCGAAACGTGTTCGCGCTCCTCGCATTCGCCGCCGGCTTCCTCGTTCGTCCCTTCGGCGCTCTGTTCTTCGGCCGCCTCGGCGACCTCATCGGACGCAAGGCGACGTTCCTCATCACCATCTTGCTGATGGGCACGACGACGTTCCTCGTCGGTCTTCTGCCGAGCTACGCTCAAATCGGCTGGATCGCGCCCGTCGCGCTCATCATCCTTCGCATGTGCCAGGGCCTCGCGCTCGGCGGCGAATACGGCGGCGCCGCGGTCTACGTGGCCGAGCATGCCCCGCAGGGCCGTCGCGGCTTTTATACATCATGGATTCAGACGACGGCGACGCTGGGCCTTTTGCTCTCGCTGGTGGTCATTCTCGGCGTTCGCATTCAACTCGGCGAGGCCGAGTTCCAGTCCTGGGGCTGGCGCATTCCGTTCCTCGCCTCGATCTTCCTCCTGGCGATCTCGGTCTGGATCCGCATGCAGATGCATGAGAGCCCCGCCTTCCAGAAGATGAAGGAAGAAGGCGCGCTCTCGAAGGCTCCGCTGTCGGAAGCCTTCGGTCAGTGGAAGAACCTCAAGATCGTGATCTTCGCTCTGCTCGGCCTCGTCGCCGGTCAGGCCGTCGTCTGGTACACGGGTCAGTTCTACGCGCTGTTCTTCCTCCAGAGCATTCTGAAGGTCGACCTGTTCACGGCCAACGTGCTCGTCGCATGGTCGCTGATCCTGGGCACCGGCGGCTTCATCTTCTTCGGCTGGCTGTCCGACAACATCGGCCGCAAGCCGGTGATCCTCTCGGGCTGCCTCATCGCGGCGCTGTCGTTCTTCACGCTGTTCGACCTGATGACCCGCACGGCAAGCCCCAAGCTCGCCGAAGCACTCGAGAAGGTGACGGTCAATGTCACGGCTGACCCGGCCAAGTGCGGCTCGGTGTTCGACCCCGTCGGCATCCGGACCTTCACCGAGCCTTGCGACATCGCTCGCGTCGCCATGGCTCGTTCGGCCGTGAAGTATCAGCTCGTGGCTGGCCCTGCAGGCTCGCAGACGAAAGTGACCTTCAACGGCAAGGACGTTCCGGTCGACCCGGCTCTGGCCAAGAACATGGCGGCCTTCACGGCGGCTGCCGTCGAGGCGGGCTACCCCAAGGCGGGTGACGCGAGCATCGTCAAGACCGGAAGCGTCATCCCGTCGGGTGCGCAGGCCTGGACGATCATCGGCATCCTGACGATCCTGGTCCTCTTCGTGACCATGGTCTACGGCCCGATCGCAGCGGCTCTCGTCGAGTTCTTCCCGACGCGCATCCGCTACACCGCGCTGTCGCTGCCCTACCACATCGGCAACGGCTGGTTTGGTGGCTTCTTGCCGCCTACCTCGTTCGCGATGGTGGCCGCGACCGGCGACATCTACTACGGCCTCTGGTACCCGGTCGTCGTGGCGCTCGCCACCGTGGTCATCGGCATGTTCTTCGTGCCCGAAACCTATAAGCGCGACATCTTCAAGGGCTGATGCCTTCTGAAGCTGTCTGCTGAGCTGGCGAAGGGCCGGAGTGGATTGCCGCTCCGGCCCTTTGCTTTTTATCAACGCAGTTCGTCGACGAACCATGGCAACAACGCTCTCGCTGCGGCACGCTTGTGCCGGCGCACGAGCAGCTACCCGAGTTGTCGTCCCCCACCAGTCCCCGAATAGCCCCGGGCCCACCGAACGCCATGCTGATAGCTCTCTTCGCCGATGTTCACGCCAACCGCGAGGCACTGACCGCCTGCCTCGACGATGCCGCGCGCGAAGGCACCGAAAGCTATGTTTTCCTCGGCGATCTCGTTGGCTACGGGCCCGATCCCGGTTGGGTCGTGGAACGTGTGGCTGGACTGGTCGCGGAAGGTGCACTGGCTGTCCAGGGCAACCACGACGCTTCTGCCGTCGACGACAAGCAGACGCTCGGCGCACTCGCTCACTCCGCGATCCTCTGGACGCGGAAGCAACTCGGCACCGCGCACCGCGATTTCCTGCGCGACCTGCCGCTCGATCTCAACGAGGACGACCGCCTCTACGTTCATGCAAGCGGTTGCTCGCCCGAGGACTGGATCTACATGATGAGCGCGCGCGAAGCGTTCCAGAGTTTCCGCGCGACTGCGCAACGGCTCACGTTCTGCGGCCACACCCACATCCCTGCGCTGTTCAACGAAAGCGCGTCGAGCCTGCCGCAGCATCACGTTCCCGTCGGCAACAAGCCGATGCCGCTGTTGACGCAGCGTCGCTGGATCGCGGTGCTCGGCGCTGTCGGCCAGCCGCGGGATAAGAACCCGGCTGCGTGTTACGCGCTGCTCGACACCACGTCGAACCGCCTCACCTATCAGCGCGTGGACTACGATGTCGATGTGACGGCACGCAAGATCATGGCGGCCGGATAGCCGGCAGTCCTCGCGAAGCGAATCGTCCAGGGAGTCTGATGGCATGGCCAAAGCCCAGCTTTCCCCCGGCATGCAGCTCGAAGGATTCCTGATAGAGGAGCGCGTCCATCGCGGCGGCATGGCCGACATCTGGCGCGTGAGCCGCGCCGATTTCGATTTTCCCATCGTGATGAAGGCTCCGTTCCTTGATCACGAGGGCGATCTTTCCCTGCTCGTCGGCTTCGAGGTCGAGCAGATGATCATGGCCGAGCTCAAAGGCCGGCATGTGCCGCTTTTGATCGCGACCGGCGATTTTGCTGTGCAGCCCTACGTCGTGATGGAGTATCTCGGCGGCGCGTCGCTGCAGAAGCGCATCCAAGTCGAGAAACCGGACGTCGGGCAGGCGATCGCATATGGCACCGCCGTCGCAGAGGCTCTGAGCGATCTCCACCATCAGCACGTCCTGCATCTCGACTTGAAGCCGGCAAACGTGCTGTTCCGCCCGACCGGCGAAGCTGTGCTGATTGACTTCGGCCTGTCCCGACACGAGCACTTGCCCGATCTCCTGGAAGAGCAATTCCACAAACCGACCGGCACCGCCGAGTATATGGCGCCCGAGCAGCTCTTGCGCGTCCGCTCCGACAAGCGCAGCGACTTGTTCGCGTTGGGCGCGATGATCTACCAGATGGCGACCGGCGAGCTGCCGTTCGGCTCCCCTGGCCGGATGGCGCTGGTCCGTCAGCGGGTCTGGCGCGATCCGATTCCACCCCGCGCGTTGAAGCCCGAGATCTCGGCGGCACTGCAGGAAGTGATCCTCAAGTGCATCGAGCCCTTGCCCGACAAGCGCTACAAAACCGCCGAGGAACTCGCATTCGATCTGCGTCATCTCGATCTGGTCGAACTCACAGAGCGATCCGGGCGCAAGCAGCGTGCCGATTCCCGCACCTCATTCGGCCGCTGGCTGCGTGTCCGCTCGACGATGCGCGAAATCCTGGCGAGCGCGATCAAGCCGCAGCCGAGCGCGCCGATCATTCTCGTCGCCGTCGATTTGCGGCCGGGCCTCGACGAGTTGCGCCAGGCTCTGCTCGATTCGACGGTTTCGGTGCTGGCGAACATTCCCGGCGCCCGCATCGCCTGCCTCAACGTGATGCAGACTTCACTTCTCGCCATCGATGAGAATGTCGACGACAAGGGCGACAACATTCACGTTCATCGCATGGCGATGCTGCGCCACTGGGCCGAGCCGCTTCGCTTGCCGCGCGCCAAGATCACCTACCACTTGCTCGAGCAACGCAGTATCGCGGCCGGCATCATCGACTTTGCCAAATCGAACTCGGTCGATCACCTCATCATCGGCGCGCCAGCGAACTCCGGCGTCACCGGCAGTCGCCTTCCCGCGCAGGTCATGGCGGAGCACCTTGCACCGTAACTGTCGTGCGCCCCTCTCCCAACGCCGCCACCGCCGCCTCGATTTAGCGGGCGCCGGGTGGGAGGGTGGCGATGCTGCTACCTACCAGCACATCACGTCCCCCTCCCCCTCGTGGGGAGGGGATAGGGGTGGGGGGGGACATGTCGACGAGATCAATCATAAACCGGCTCTGTGTAGTGCGCGGGATCGACGACCGCTTCGATCACCGTCGGCCCCGAGGCAGCGAACGCCTTGCGCAATTCCCGCTCGAGGCTGTCGCCGTCGCGCACGCCCACGCACGGCACGCCGAAGTAGTGTGCCGGCGGCGGCAGGTCTGAAGCTGCAAGCGTCGTCGTGCCATAGTAGGGCAGCTCGCGCCGCTCCTGCTTCACTTTGATGAGTGACAGCCAGCGGTCGTCGAGCACCACCACCGGCAGCACCAGCCCGAGCCGCCGCGCCACCGTCAGTTCACCGCACGTCATCTGGAAGCAGCCGTCACCCATCACGCAAACGACCGGCAGATCCGGCCGCGCGATCTTCGCCGCAAGTGCAGCCGGCAATCCGAAGCCCATTGACGACCAGCCATTGGTGATCATGAACGTGCGCGGCGCGTGCGCGGTCCATTGGCTCGCGATCTGATGCGTGTGCGCGCCGACATCGAATGTCAGAACACCGTTGCGCGGCAGCACGCGTCGCACGACGTCGATCGCCTGATGCGGCGCGAACCTTGTAACCGGAGGCCGCAGTGAGGCCTGGAATGTATCGCGATGAGCTTTCAGTTCGCCCAGCGTCCAGTCATTGGCCATTGCGGACCGACCCGCCAACCGCTTCATCGATGAGTCCAGATCGCCGGACGCTGTCCCGGCAATCGTCACCGTGCCGTCCACATCGGGCTTCTCGATACTGATGTCGAGCACCGGTATCTTGCCGACCCAAGCCTCGTATTCGACCTCGATCGTGTCGTAGCCGAGCCCGACGATCAGATCCGCGCTGCCGATCAGTTTTCGCTGCACCTTGCGCTTGGCGCGCTCGATGCAGCCGAGCGACAACGGATGATCCTCGTCGATCAGTCCCTTTGCCATCGTCGATGTGAAGAACGGCAGATTGTGCCGTTCGACCACCGCGCGCAGCAGTTCCGGATCGCGCATGCGCATCGCGCTCGTTCCGATCACGGCAACCGGCCGCTTCGCCGCCGCGATGATCCGCGCGGCGTTGTCGATGTCGGCGTCCGCAGCGTTCGGTAGCGCAACCACATTCGCAATCGCCGGCGCGCTTTCGCTGGTCTCGGCGACCGCCACATCCTCGGGCAGATCGAGATGCACCGGTCCTTGCGGCTCCGTCATCGCGATCCGGATCGCCTCGGCGAGTTGCGCGCCGACCTTGCCTTTCTCGAGCCGCATCGTCGCTTTGGTGATCGGCTTCATCAGCGTGTGGTGATCGATCCACATCTGGATACGCCGGCCGAGTTGCGCCTCGTTCAGCGTGCACGTGATGGCGATCATCGGCGAGCGGTCGAGGAATGCATCGCCGATGCCGGTGGCGAGGTTCGTGGCGCCCGGGCCGAGCGTCGCGATGCAGAAGCCGGGCGTTCCCGAAATCCGCGCCGTCACGTCCGCCGCGAAGCCGGCCGAGCCCTCGTGCGCCGTCAGCACGAACTCGATGCCTCCCGTCCGCATCGCCTCCATCAGCGGCAGGACGTTGCCGCTGGGAACGCCGAATCCATGCTTGATTCCGGCGGCCTTCAGCGTAGCAACGATCAGGTCGGCATTGTTCATCGGACGATCCATGTTGGGAGTCTTATGGCGGCAGGTGCAGTCGGAGACGGACCCATATCGGGGGGGCCGGTCCGGTTGAGCAAGTCGCGTCGTCTTGGGCGTGATCGCGGCCAGCATTTGGGCAGGTCTGTTTCGACGTGCAACTCGATACCACCCACCTTGCAATTCGCAATTATTTGCGGGACTGTCTAGTTGGATAGCATGAATGACGAGCAACGCCGGTTTGATGCGAACGATTTGGCTGCACTGAAAGTCGCGTCGAAACCGGCACTACCAGGGTAAGTGACATGGCTACAAGACTTCGCCACATTGCAATCATCGTTCCCGATCCGGAAACGGCCGCCAAGTTCTTCGAAGACGCCTTCGGCATGACGCGCGCGGGGACGGCTCGTCGCGGCATCTACATGACCGACGGCACAATGAACGTGGCGCTGCTCGGCAAGGAGGCTCCTGAGGAGGAGATCGGTCTCTATCACTTCGGCATGTGGGTCGACGACCTCGATGCAGCCGAGAAGCAGGTCATCAAGGCAGGCGGCAAGTATCTCGCCGGCCGTCCGACCTCGCCGAACTCCTACTACGAGGCCAAATATCAGGATCCGCTGGGCATCGTGTTCGACCTGACCCACAGCGGCTGGAAGGGCGCGGTCAAGGAAGTCGAGCCGGTCAAGTCCTGACGAGGGCGAGGCATCGGCCAACCGATCGACCCTCTTAGTCGAATGAAGGGCCGCGAGGCCGTGATTACCGGGCGCAGTCCCGAGCTTCACGACTTTGCAGCCTAGCGCATTCCTCCCGTCCACGCCTTCGAACGAGCCCCCATGCCCTCGAAAACGATGTCCTTGAAAAACGCTCCCGTCATCATCGTCGGCGCAGGGCCGGTCGGTCTTTGCCTGGCGCTGGCGCTCGCTAAAGCCGAAATCGCCTCGACCGTGATCGAGCAGCTCGCGGACGACAATTTCCTCGAGCAGATCCCGCGCGCCGGCACCAACCACGCCTCGACGCTCGAGCTCTACGATCAGATCGGCCTCTACGAAAAACTCGAGCCGCGCGGGATCATCGCCCCGGTCTTCCACTACTGGGATCGCCCCGGCTGGAAGCGTATCGCTGAATTCGATCATGGCGTGCTTAAAAACGACACGCGGTTTCCCTACGCCCTGCAGTGCGAACGCATCAAGATTGTCGAGGAGGGCCTAAAGCTCGCAAAGGCTAACCCGCTGATCACGGTTCGCCTCGGCGTGGAGTTCCAGAGCTTCGAACACGATGCGAACGGCGTTCGCGCGACGGTGCTGAACGAGTCGGGCGAGCGCGAAACGCTGAGCGGCAGCTACCTCGTCAGTGTGGAAGGTGCACGCTCGATTGTCCGCAAAGATCTCGACATCGAATTCGAAGGCTTCACCGAAACCGAGCGGACGCTGAATATCGAGGTGTCTTACGAATTCCGGGACCACGGCTTTGCCGAGCGCAACTACATCTCCGATCCCGTCGAGTGGTCGAACCTATTCCACTGGAAAGGTCCAGCCGACCGCTGGCGCGTGCACTTCCCCACCAAGCCGCACGAACGCGAGGAGGACATCCTCGCCGAGAGCAATCTGCGCCGCCTGCTCGATCGTTACATCGACTTTAAATCGCCCTACACCATCAGAGGATCGAACCTCTACACGGTGCACCAGCGGGTGGCGAAGAAGTTCCGGCAGGGCCGCTGCATCCTCGTCGGTGACAGCGCCCACGTGAACAGCCCGATCGGCGGCATGGGACTGAACAGCGGCGTGCACGACGCCTTCAATCTCGCCGGGAAGCTCTCTGAAATGATGCACCACGGCGGCGACGAGAGCCTGCTCGATCGCTACGAGCGCCAGCGCCGCCACATCGCGCTGTCCCACACGCAGGCCGATACGATCCAGAACAAGCGCCGGCTCGCGGAGCAGGAGCCAGCCGTCCGCCAGAAGAACCAGGATCAGCTCCGCCGCACATCGGAAGATCCGGAAGCTGCGCGCAAGTTCCTCCTCCGCACATCACTGTTCGACAGCTTGCGCGAAGCCGACTCGATCCAGTGAGATGGCCGGATCATGCCGCTGCTCTTGCCTGATTCTGCTGCACGTTCTGCCAATCTTAAGAGCTTGCACGCGCGATCGGTCCGAAGCGAGATGCTGCGTTGAAGCAAAATCGGGGTGTGTAAATGCAGAAGTCGATGAGTTGTCTCTTCGCCGGACTGGGCGCCTCGATCGGATTGGTCGCGGGCTTCGCCAATACCGCCGATGCCCAGACGCCGGAAGCCAGTTGGCCAAACCGTAACATCAAGCTGATCGTGCCGTTCCAGCCCGGCTCCAGCTCGGACGCGGTGGGCCGTGTCGTGGGCCAGAAGCTCGGCGAGCGACTGGGGCAGAGCATAGTCATCGAGAACCGCGTGGGCGCCAGCGGAAACCTGGGCACCGAAGGCATCGCGCGCTCCGAGCCTGACGGCTATACGATCGGCCTCGCCAACACGAGCACGCACGCGGTTGCGCCGAGCCTGTCGGCGACGCTGCGCTACGACCCCATCAAGGACTTCACGATGATCTCGATGTTGGGCGACAGCCCATTCGCGATCATCGTTTTCCCCGGTATGGCGGCAAAGTCGCTCAAGGATCTTCTCGACACCGCGCGGGCAAAGCCCAAGTCGATGAACTACGCCTCGGCCGGCCCCGCGAGCATGTCGCATCTGGCCGGCGCATTGCTCGAGAAGACCACCAACGTCGAACTGGTCCACGTTCCCTATCGCGGCACCGGACAGTCGGTGATGGATCTGATCAGCGGCCGCATCGAGATCGTGTTCGCAACGCTGCCGCCGAGCCTTCAGTTGATCCAGGAGGGCAAGGTCCGCGCGCTGGCTGTAACTGGGCCACGGCGCAGCGAGACGATGCCGGATGTACCCACGGTCGCCGAGTCCGGCTATCCCGGTTTCGATGCGACGTTGTGGCAGGCTTTCGTCGCCCCGGCCGGCCTGCCCCCGGCGATCGCCAAGCGCTTGACGGAAGCGACCGTCGCCGTGATCAAGGACGAGGCTACCCGCAAGCTGCTGCTGGCCCAGGGCGTCGAGCCCGAGCCGTCCACGCCCGAGCAGTTGGGCAAGCGCATCGTCGACGACATCGAGAAGTGGCGCGTCGTCATCCGCGGTGCCAATATCTCCGTGCCCCAGCAGTAGGGCGCCACTGCAGCAAGGAATCCGGCAATGTCAGACGGCCAGACCGAACGCTCGTCCGTGCGCGCGCCCGTTTACGGCAATCGCTTCATGGCGGTCACGGGGCACGCAGCCGCGACGTTGGCGGCCGTCGACGTGCACAAGCGCGGCGGCAACATCATCGATGCAGCGATTGCCGCGTCTGCTTCGTTGGCCGTCGTTGTCGGACAGGCGACGACCATCGGCGGCGATTGCTTTGTTCTCTACCACGAGGCCGCGACCGGTAAGCTGCATGCTCTCAACGCGTCGGGCGTCGCCCCGGCGGCAGCAACGCCCGACAAGTTCAAGGATGGCATGAAGGTGCACGGCCCGATGGCCGCGTGCGTACCGGGCCTCGTCCGCGCCTGGGAGACGCTGCACAAGCGCTTCGCCACCAAGCCGAGGGGCGAACTTCTCGCCGATTCCATCGAGGTCGCTTCGGGGCACCCCGTCTCCTACATCCTCGGCTCGCGTTTGCCCGAGGATTCGCCGGACCTCGCCAAGGACCCGGGCTGCGCAGGCGTCTACCTCCCCGGCGGAAAGTATCTGCCGCTCGGCGCGACGCTGCATCAGCCGGCCCTCGCCGCCACGCTGAAGCGTATCGCCAAGGGCGGCGCCGCAGAATTCTACGAAGGCGAGACCGCGCGCCATATCGCCAAGGCCCATGCCGACGCCGGCGGCCTGATGACCACGGCCGATCTCGCCGCATACACCCCGCTGTGGGTTGACGCCGTCTCCACCGAATATCGTGGCCACCGCGTCTCTGTGCTGCCGCCGAACTCTTGCAGCGCGCTGCTCTTGATGCAGCTCGACGGCCTCTCCGCGATCACCAGTTACGAACTCGCCGCCGATCCCGTGCGCCGCATGGCGTATCAGATGAGCGCGATGAAAGCCGCCTTCGAGCACGGCCAGCCGCTCGTCTGCGATCCATCTCTGATGCCGGATGCGACAGCGAAAATGATCGCGCCGGAAATGAAAGCCCGCATGCAGGCTGCGGTGCGCGCAATGTCGGCGAAAGGCAACGTGCCCGGCAGCGGTGGCACCGCGTGCGTACTCATTGCCGACAACGCCGGCAACATGATCTGCATCGTGCAGAGCATTTACAATGTCTTCGGCTCGATGTTCATGGACCCGGCGACGGGCATCCTGTTCAATAACCGGATGCAGGATTTCGATCATCGCCCCGGACACCCCGGCAGCGTCGGACCGGGACGCCGCCCCTTCCATACGCTCTGCCCGATCATGGTCCACAAGGACGGCCGTCCGCGTTTCGCGCTCGCATCCCCCGGCGGCATCAGCCAGACGCTGACCGGCGCGCAGTTGATGTTCGAACTGCTCGACCGCGGCAGCGACGTGTCGGCCGCCGTGGAAGCCCCCCGCTGGTGCAATCGCAAGGGCGGTGACTTCCTGATCGAGCCGTTCTTCCCCGAGAGCATGCCACAACAGTTGGCCCAATATGGCCACAAGGCGCGGCGCGGTGGCGACCCGTATTTCTTCGGCTCGGCCAAGTGCATCGAGTGGCTCGGCAACGGCAATCTCGCCGGCGCCGGCGATCATCGCCGCGAAGCCTTTGTTGCGGGCGTATAGAGCCCGTCCATGTTCCAGCGCAGCGCCCTCTTTATCCGACCGGAGAATCGCGAAGCGATTCGACCGGTCGGATCAGGTCGCGAACGCGGCCCGGCGCCAATGCGCCGTGACCCGAATGTGAGACCGACTCCCGGTCGAGCCGTTCGATGAAAGACGCTACCTCGGCGCCGGCGCT
>CAMDMH010000046.1 GCA_945901835.1 Devosia equisanguinis
ATCCGGATGATTCGGTCTGCATAGGGAAGCATACGATGGTCGTGCGTCACGGCCAGAACGGCGCGCGTCGGATCCTGCCCGACCTTCGACAGCAGTGCCATCACAGCCTTGCCGTTCTCGGTATCGAGCGCGGCAGTCGGCTCGTCCGCGAGCACGACACTCGGCGATCCCGCCAGTGCCCGCGCGATGGCGACACGTTGCTTCTCGCCGCCGCTGAGCTTGGACGGAAACGCCTTGATGCGATGGGCGAGGCCCACTTCGATCAGGGCCTTGCTCGCCATCTCGACCGGATTGACCGACTTCGTCCGCCGCACGTCCATCGCCAGCAGCACGTTGTCGAGAACATTCATCGTGGGAAACAAATTGTAGGATTGGAATACGAAGCCGATGTGCCGCCGCCGGATGTCCGCGAGCGCCTCCGCCGAAAGCCCGACGCCTTTTTCGCCCGCCACCGTCAGATCGCCTTCGGTCGGCGTCATCAGGCACCCCATGATCGACAGCAGCGTAGTCTTGCCGCTTCCCGAAGGCCCCATCAGCAGCGTCAACTCGCCCGGCAGCAGCGACACGTCGATGCCTTTCAGCACCTTGTTGGCAAGGCTGCCGCTGCCGTGGATCTTCACGATGCCCGTGGCATTGAGCAGCGGCTTGCGCCCTGTTGCCTCGACCGTCATCTCACCTGCTCCTGGCGTCGCCTGGAATTCCCAGCCCGCCTCTAAAGTGCTTTCCACGTAGGTTGGGTCAACCCCGGACGCGCATAGCGCGAGCCCGGGGGCGACCCAACATCCACGGCGTGCCGGGAAACGTTGGGTCGCGGCCAGTAGCCTTGACCCAACCTACGGCACTGGACTTTCCGGCCCGCTTCTAAACTTCCACAACATCAGAGCATTTCGCAGTCCCTTGGGGAACTGCGGGACCGCTCGTAGCACTACCTGCTGAAGACACCCGCGGGATCGATCCGCGTCACCTTCAGAATCGCTGACATCGCCGCGATCGCGCACATGCCGATCGTAACCGCGAACAGCGAAGCGGCGAGCCCCGGCGTCATCACGATGATCATCGTATTGTCGAGCGACGTCCAAAGACCGATCACCGCGAGGCTGAGTATCATGCCCAGAACGTAGCCCACCACCGCACTGATCATCGCCTGCATTAGGATCACCTGATGAATGTAGCTCGCCGAGGCGCCGAGCGCGCGCAGCGTGGCGAATTCATTGAGATGGTCCTTGGTGCTGGCATAGAGCGTCTGCGCCACGATCACGATCCCGACGACGAGACCGAGAAGCGCGCCCGCGATGAGGGCCCCGCCCGCCCCCGTTCCGAACAACCACTGATTGAGGCTGCGCGTCCGGAACTCCTGATGTGTCAGCACTTCGTTGTCGGTGAGCCGGCTGGCGAGGCGCTTGCGCACCTCTTCGATCTTCTCGCCTTGTGCGACCCTCACGAGAGTGTACGAGCCCTGGTCGGGAGACGCATCGAGCCAGGACTGCGCGCGGCGCAGAGTCGTGAACACGTAAGGTAGCGTGGTGAAGGACCGGATCCCCGTCGTGACCGCCGTCACCGTTACCCGATTGCCCATGATCTCGGCACTCGCGCCGAGCTTGAAAGCGCATTCACCGTCGAATCCGAGATCCTTGAAATAGGTATCATCGACGGCGACCGAGTTCGGCGTCATCAAAGTCTGCAGGTTGCCCTGCACGACGTTCCACGGCTTGAACGAAGCGTCATCGGTATTCCAGTTCGCGCCGACGACCAGCACCGCGGTGTTGCCACCGCACGGCTTGCGCCAGTTGGCGAAGTTGACGACCAGGTCCTCGGCCGCAGCCACACCCGGGGTGGACAGCACGAGAAACTTCTCGCGGCCGTTCATGAACGCCGGATCGTCGAAGCTTTTGGTGCCGTACGGCGTCACCCACAGGTCCGTCTTGATCTGATCGACCACGCCCGCTATCGTTCGCTCCGCGCCGATATAGAGGCCGCATTGCACCGCCACGAGGACCACGGAGAACACGATGCCGGTCAGCGTGACCGCGAGACTCAGAATGTCGTGGAACAGATTGCGGAAGGCGAGCTTCGGCGCCATCCAGACGGACTTGAGTGGACCGCTGGCCGCGGCCGCCGCCCCCTGTGCCGTCTCGCTTCCCGCCGTCGACATCTGCAAACTCCGCTGCCAATCCTGGTGCCACGTCCGAGCGCCGCAAGAAGAGGCCATTGGTATGGCGCATCACCCCCGCGACAATGCATTTCGCTCAACCGGGAATTCACTTTCCATATACTGTTAGCGAGACCCACCCAAGTGTTCCCGCTGCAGTTTTCAGGTGCGCTTAGCGTTGTGTCAAAAACGAAAGAAACGTTTCGGCGCGGCCGGCGATGTCCAATTGGACAGTGCAGGTCGCGCCGATCGTTTAGCTGAGGATCATTCGGAGCAAGAGACCTTGATCGTCACCCCGGCTCCCGGAACGAACCGCAGGCACTCGCCGGCGGATGCTTCCTTGGCCGGCGCCGTCGCCGCAGCAGGAACCACCGACTTGACCGTTGCCGGAGCAACCGGGGCGACTGCTGCTCCGGTGTCGAACGGAGAGGCATCCGAACCAGACTGACGAACCACGGGAGCAGCCGAAGGAACAGTAGCCGCAGGCGCCGCGGTCGGCTTGGCTAGCGTCTTCAGCACCTCGTCGGCCTTGGCATTCTGCCGCTGCTGCGCCGCATCGAGCTGGCGGTCACCGGAAATCGCCGCAGTCGGAACAACGGCAGCAGGAGCTGCAACCACGATCGGCGCACTGGCCGGAGCAACCGCCGGCTTGGCGACCTGAACGTTCTTCTTCTTGCTGTTCGCGGTCTCGACCTTCGCAGCAGCGGCAGCAGCGACGCGCGCCTGACGCTTGGCTTCGGCCGCAGCCGCGGCTTCCTGGCGCTTCGCCTCGCGAGCCTGAGCTGCCTGCTCGTGGCGGATGCTGGGCCGGGCGACGGCGACCGCGCGGCGGCCATGGATGACCTCGCGCTCACGGGCCTGGACCCGCTCGTTGGCGTCCTGTGCCCGGCGCAGAATGCTGGGATCCGCCATGCCCACGCGCCCGCCGAACGGCACGCCGAATCCAAATCCGATCCGCAGCCCGCGCGCCTAGGCAGCGGGTGCCTGAGCAAGCGTAGCGACCGCTGCGACTGCGGCCAGCACAAGGATCGACTTCTTCATGGCTCTCTCCTAGCGTCTTTGTGTTTTTTCACTTGGGGGGCGGACAACGCTTCGTCCGTCCTCATGAGCACAATCTAGGCCCCGCAGATCCCTACCGCTGTTCCCCGGGTGACATCGGTCCCGAAACTGCCCCGCAACCGACCCAATGCCGGTCGGAAATTGGCGGATACAACAGTAGAAAGAAATTACAGAGCCTTGCTCGACGCAGCATATAAAATAACATAAAAAACATGCTTAACGCAATGTATATAATTGATTTAAATTGGACGAAAGCTCGTTCCGACGCGCCGTGGCGCCACCCCATCGGATTCCGATCCCCCACCACCGGCCGTTCGCCCACGAACAACAGATCGAATTCAGCGGCGGCTTGCACCAGCGACCTCGACGGCCCGCACGAAGCTCACGTAGAGTGGAATCTGGTTCGACCGGAGGCTTGCACGGCAGTCGCTCCGGACAGTTCGCCTTCCGCTAGGCCCTTGGAACTGCGCTCCACCCGGATGATCGATGATGGGACCACTCACCGGGCACCGCGTGCTCGAGTTCGGCAGCATCGGCCCAGGTCCGATGTGCGCTATGCTGCTGGCGGATTTGGGCGCCGACGTGCTGCACATCGAAAGGCCGGGCGGCGACGAGTTGGGCCTGGGCACCGAGCCCCGCTTCAACCTCCTGCTTCGCAATCGTCCACGCCTCGCGCTCGATCTCAAACGCCCCGGTGACGCCGCCTGCATCATGGAGTTCGTCGACCGCGCTGATGTGCTGATCGAAGGCTACCGCCCCGGCGCCATGGAGCGACTGGGCCTGGGGCCCGACGCCTGCCTCGAGCGCAACCCGCGCCTAGTTTACGGGCGAATGACTGGCTGGGGCCAGACCGGCCCGCTCGCCAAATCAGCTGGACACGACCTCAACTACATCGCGCTGACCGGCGCCCTTCACGCCATCGGCCGCAAGGACGGCCCGCCCACGCCCCCGCTCAATCTGGTCGGCGACTTCGGCGGCGGCGCACTCTATCTAGCTTTCGGCATCGCCTGTGCACTGATCGAAGCCACGAAATCCGGCAAGGGCCAGGTCGTCGACGCCGCCATGACCGACGGCGCGGCTTCTCTCATGACCGCATTCTACGGCCTCCAGGCTGCGGGCTCGCTCGACAGCCGGCGCGGTTCGAACGTCCTCGATTCCGGCGCTCCGTTCTACGAGGTCTACTGCTGCAAGGATGGCAAATACCTGTCGATCGCCGCCATCGAGCCGAAGTTTCGCGCCGGCCTCTATCGCCGCCTGGGCTTCGACCCGGCCGAAGCCCACGCCGCCGGCAATCCCGAGACCTGGCCCGCTGAAAAGCAGCGCATCGCACAACGCATCGCGGAGTTCACCCGCGACGAATGGGTACGCTGGTTCGAGGGCTATGACGCCTGCGTCGCACCGGTCCTCTCGTTGGACGAGGCTCCGCATCATCCCCACAACGAGGCTCGCGGCACATTCGTCGAGATCGACGGAATCGCGCAGCCCGCGCCTGCGCCCCGCTTCAGTCGCACCACCGCCGACACGCCCAAGCCGCCCGCCCAAGCCCCCATCGACCTACGTGAAGCCCTCGCGTCCTGGGGCGTCACCAAGAAACGCATCGACGAACTGTTGACCACGTAGGATCGCGGCAGGAACTTGCGTTGTCCCACGCTCCCGCACGGGTCCGCATGCGCCCAATTCAGGCATACGACTGCCACATCCGATATGCAGGAGCAACGCGGGCGACCCGCACTATGGTCGCGACTCACTGCATCGTTTGACTTCGACCGGAAAACGCACGCGTCATTCGCCGACGTCGACGAAGAGTTCGCTCAAGGCGGGTTTGCGCGCGATCATGTGGTGGCGGTGCAAATAGCCGACCAGCGTTTCGAGGGTGGCGCGGTTGCGCTCGAGGCCGTAGGAGAACGGCTCGCCGCCGAACACGTCGTTGACTTCGGCGACGTCGTCATAGACCCACGGCAACATGACCTTCGACGCGCCGGTAAAGCCGAGATCCTTCCAGGCGATCGATTTCGACTGCGCGAACGCGCGGTAGAGCGAGCGGGCGACCCACGGGTTCGCCTCATGTACGCTTCGTTTGATGACGACGAGATGCATGATCGGGTGGAAGCCCGTGCGCCGGTAGTACTCGCGTTCGGTGGCGCGGACGTCGGGGAACAGGCGAACGAGATCGGGATGCTTGCCGAGTGACGGCGGCAACTGCGCGCCGAGATAGGCGTCGATCTCGCCTTTACAAAGGAGGTCGTCGAGCGAGCGGCCGGTCTCGTTGATCTCGAGCTTGATTGGTTTCAGCAGCGGCGGCGGCTTCGGGTTGCCATGGGCGCCGGCCTTCTCGATCGCGCCCTGGACCCAGGTGACATCAGACAGATCGACGCCATGGTCATCCTCCAGCATGCCGCGGATCCAGACCGCCGCCGTCATGGTGTAGAGCGGCACGCCGATGCGCTTGCCGGCGAGATCCCTCGGCGACTTGATACCTCGATGGCGGTTGTAGACGATGAATCCGTGGCGGAACACGCGCGATGGAAAAACCGGGATCGCGACGTGAGGGCTCGTACCGATCACCGTGTTTGCGACGTGCTCGGACGTCGACATTTCAGCGATGTCGAAATCGGCGCCAGCCATCACGCGGTCGAAGATCTCCCGCGGCCCCTTGATGGGGATCATGTCGAGATCGATCCCCTCGGCCTTCACCTCGCCGGTGCGCAAGGCCTCCATTCGGTCGTAGGGCCCGCAGGCCAGCGTCAGGCGTAGGTTGCTCATGTCTCGTTCTTCCCGTGAAGGGTGGGCTGCGATAAGGTCCGCCGCCGAGATCACCAGAACCCAGGCCGCCCGCCAAGTGCCTTCGACGGCGCTGAGCAGGTTCCCCGCAGGCAAACGGTACAAGAGAGGCGACGACAATGACAGCGATGCAGGGATACATTCCGCCGAAGAAGCGCCCCGGCGAACTCGGCGTCCATTCGCTCGATCACTTCGCGCTGTCGGTGCCCGACCTCAAGGTTGCGCATAATTTCTATTCCAACTTCGGACTCGACGTGCCCGAAGAGAGCAACGGGCTCGGCATGTACGTGCAGGGCGCGCCGCATCGATGGGGCATCATCAACGAGGGGCCGAAGAAGCGGCTGTCGCATATCTCGTTCGGCATTTTCGAAGAGGACCTGCCGGCGTTCCGCAAACGGGTGCAGGAGCTGCGCATCAAGGAACTCGATCCGCCGAAAGGGCTCGAGAGTAATGGCCTGTGGGTCAACGACTACGACGGCAACCTGATCGAGCTGCGCGTCGCCGAGAAATCCTCGCCCAACGAGAAGAGTTCGGTGTGGATCGCGTCGTCGCCGGGCGGCGCTCGCGGCGCGCCGGGACGGGCTGCCGCGCCCAGGGCCAAGCCACGGCGGTTCGCGCATCTTCTGCTGTTCACGCCGGACGTAGTGAAAGCGATGGAGTTCTATCGCAACGTGCTTGGTATGCGGTTGTCCGATCGGTCGGCTGACGTGATCGCGTTCATGCACGGCATCCACGGCTCGGACCACCACATGCTGGCGTTCGCGAAGTCGAGCGCGCCGGGGCACCACCATTTCAGCTGGGACGTCGGGTCGGTGATGGATATCGGGCTCGGCGCAAAGCAGATGCTGGAGTGCGGTTTCGCCAAGGGCTGGGGTCTCGGCCGGCATGTTCTCGGGTCGAACTACTTCCACTACGTGCAGGACCCTTGGGGGAGCTATTGCGAATATTCCTGCGACATCGACTATGTTCCGGTCGATTGCGACTGGGACTCGGGCGACCATCCGCCGGAAGATTCGATCTACGTGTGGGGCCCCGATATGCCGCCGGAGTTCATCGAGAACGCGGAAGCGGCGACGTAAATGGATTGCAGGTAGGGCCGAGCACATCGAAGCCCATCTATCGCAGCAATGCAGCAATGCAGCAATGCAGCAATAAGGCGTTGGGCTTCGCGCTGTGCGCGCTCAGCGAAAACCTACGAAAGAGTTGGATAATGGCCATCAGCGAGAAGATCCGGAAGCTCATCGACAACGCCTGGGACGACGGATATCCGTGCCTGCTGGCCACCACAGGTGCGGCCGGGCCGAACATCAGCCCCAAGGGCAGCATGCTCGTATTCGAAGACAACAACCTCGCCTATTGGGAACGGTCGAAGCGGAACGCGCTCGCTAATCTCGGGCAGGACCGTCGCGTGGCCGTGATGTACGCGAATTTCCAGGCGCAGCGGGCGGGCGTGCTCGACTCTGGATTCCTGCGCTTCTTCGGCACGGCCGAGCTTCACGAGTCCGGACCGATCCGCGATCAGATCTTCGCCAAGCTGACGAAGCGCGAACAAGAGCACGACGGTGCGGACACCGGCATCGGCGTTCTCATCCGCGTCAGCCGGGCGACCGACCTTCGCGGCAAGCCGCTGCCCTGATACCGGAACACCGGAGGTTGGGCTGAGCACCGCGAAGCCCAACACTTCGACCCGAAAAATGTTGGGCTTCGCGCAGTGCGCTCAGCCCAACCTACGAACCTTCCCCGCCGAACTCTCGGAGCGATCATGCCACGTCCCAGCTACGTCCTCTTCATCACCGACCAGCATCGCGCGGACTGGCTGGGTTGCAACGGGCATCCGGTCGTCAAGACACCGCACATCGACAGTATCGCGGCGGGCGGCGTGACGTTCGACCGCTTCTTCGTCGCGACGCCGGTCTGCATGCCGAACCGGTCGAGCCTCATGACGGGGCGGATGCCGTCCGTGCACGGCGCGCGCGCGAACGGCACGCCGCTGTCGCGCAACGCGGTGACGTTCGTCGATCTGATGCGGGAAGCAGGCTATGCGACGGCGCTCGTCGGCAAGAGCCATCTGCAGACATTCACGGGACAGCCTGCGCTGATGAAGCCTGCTGCGGCGAAGCCGGGCTATGCGCCGGTGCCGCCGAAGCTCCGTGAGGCCGTCCGGCACGGGCTCGGCAGCGCGGAGTACGAGAATGAAAGTCCGTCGTACTGGGAGAAGCCAGGCGCGCATGTCGGCTTGCCCTATTACGGATTCGATCATGTCGAACTGGTCACCGGTCACGGCGACGAAGTGGACGGCGACTATCGCGCGTGGCTGCTCGCGCGCGATCCCGATGCGATGGCCAAGATCGGACCGAAGAATCAGCTTCCGCACAACTACGTTTGCCCACAGGCGGTGCGGACGCGGCTACCGGCCGAACTCTATCAGACGAGCTACATCGCCGAGCGGGCTCGCGCATTCGTCGCCGATCACGTGAAGAAAAACCCAGACCAACCGTTCTTCCTGATGGTGTCATTCCCAGATCCGCACCATCCGTTCAATCCGCCGGGCAAATACTGGGACATGTACAAGCCCGAGCAGTTCCCCGTGCCGGAAGCGTTCGGCCTCAACGACTGGGTGCCGCCGCCGCATGTCGCGGCTGTCATCGCCGAGCGTGAGCAGGGCAAGGCCAATCTGCTATCTCAGTTCTCGTTCACGACGACGCCGCGCGAGGTGCAGGAAGCCGCCGCGCTGACCGCCGGCATGATCGCGCTCATCGACGATTCCATCGGCAGCGTGCTCGATACGGTGAAAGCCAACGGCAAGGCCGATGATACGGTGACGATCTTCACCAGCGATCACGGTGAGCATCTGGGCGATCATCGCCTGCTGCTGAAGGGCTCCGAGCAGTATCAACAGATTTTGCGAGTGCCGTTCGTGTGGTCCGATCCCGCGACGCGGACCAGCACCAGATTGCGTGGAGTGCGGAGCGGTGCAATCGGCTCGACGATCGACATCTCGACGACGATCCTCGACCATGCGCGGATAGCGCCCTACGCCGGCATCCAGGGTATCAGTCTCATGCCGGTGATTTCCGGCGAGAACGCGAAGGCGCGCCCGGCGGCATTCGTGCAATACGAACACCAGCGGCCGAACGAGGCCATCGGCGGCATCCCGCGCATTCATACACTGATCGACGAACGGTGGCGGATGAGCCTGTTCGACGGCGTGGAATGGGGCGAACTCTACGACCTGCAGAACGATCCGGGCGAGTATCGCAACCTGTGGGACGACGCAGGACACGCGGCGATCAAGTCGCGCCTGATGGAGCAACTGCTGCGTATCGAAATCGCGCACATCGACCGCGTGCCGATGCCGACGGGGCGAGCCTAAGCGGTACGGATGGTACGCCGTAGGTTGGGTCAAGGCCAATGGCCGCGACCCAACATTTTCGCGGCTTGCCGTGGACGTTGGGTCGCCCCCGCTCGCGCTTCGCGCGTCCTGGGTTGACCCAACCTACGCGGGCAGCACTCACGTAGCTTGGCGATCGATCAGAGGTCGACTTCGCTTTGCGTGCGGCGCAGACGATCGCGCCTGCCTGCGAAGCGGATCGCTTCCCACACACCGATGGCTGCACCGATCACGGCGAAAGGTGCGATGAGCTGAGCGGCGCAGTCGCCGCCGACGCACTCCGGCCGTAGGTACTTCGCAGCGCCAAAGCCGACGACAGCGCCGAGAAACGAGCCTCCCCCCAGGCCGATCGCGCCCAGCGTCAGGCCGGCTGCCATCGAGCCGAAACTGCGGGCCGGAGGCGCGGACGCCGCGGACAGCGCCCTGACGCGATCGGCTTCGACGGGCAAACCGCCGAGTGAAACCGGCTCTTCCCGCGCGTCCCCGAATTTGGCCGGCGATGGCACGGCAGACGCCTTCTCGGCCGAGCGCTTGCCGGGTTTTCCTCCGATCAGACGCGTCAGGCTGAAACGCGAACCGGCCGGGCGAAGCAGGGCTTCACTCCAGTCATCGACGGTGCGAGGGCGTTGGGCGGGCGCCAGCTTCAAGCCGGCGTCGATCCCCTGCAGGAACTCAGAACGATAGCGGCCCTTCGCGGCCGATGCCGCGGGTTCGAGCGTGGCCCCGGCTGCGCGTTCGGCCGCCGACAGTGGAGGCCGGCCGGTGACGGCGAGATAGAGCAGACCCGCGAGCGAATAGACGTCGGTCCATGGACCGATCGGACCGCCGGTAGGCGCGATCAATTCAGGCGCGGTATAGACCAACTGGCGCAGATCGCCGGGCGGCATGCGGCGGCGCAATCCCACACGGAAGACGCCGAAGTCCACGAGCACGGGGCCGCCGGTCTCGCGAACGATCAGGCAATCCGGCGTGATGTCGAAATGAAACACCTTGCTGGCGCGGGCCGCGGCCATTCCTTCCAGCAAAGGCGCCAGCAGCGCGTCGAGCTCCTCCTGGGGGGCGATGCGCTTGCGCTCGTGCAGCCATATGCTGAAGTCGACGCCGTTCTCGTAGGCCATTCCGACACAGCCGGTGCCGCCCTGCTGGGTGACGCCGAGGACAGCCACGATGGCGCTGTGCTTCACCTCCTGCAAGCCGCGCGCTTCCGACAGGAACCGATCGAGACCCCACGCATATGCTGCCGAGGTTTCCTTCCGCGGGCGGGTAGCGCGACCCTCGGGCACCGCCAGAACGCGGGGAAAGTATTCCTTCAACGCGTAGCGTTTGCTGCGCTTTTCGTGCTCGGTCACGTAGGTGATGCCGAACTCGCCCGCGCCGAGCACGGATTGGATGACCAGCTCGCCGATCCGCGTGCCTGTCGGCAGCGGGCTGAAACCATGGACCCGACTGTGGCCCGCAGCGCCGGCCGCAGCGGGCGGCTCGACCGGGCTGCCGGAAGTTTTCTGGCTCATCGAGCCTCCTCGTCGTGCCTCGACAACGGCACACTAGAGCATCATCCGACCGGACGGAATCGCTTCCGCGATTCGCCGGTCGGATAAAGATGCTCTAGATTAA
>CAMDMH010000047.1 GCA_945901835.1 Devosia equisanguinis
GTTCACATCCGTCGGCGCGCCTTGATTGCCGCGGACAGCGTACCCTCGTCGAGATAATCGAGTTCACCGCCCACCGGCACGCCCTTCGCCAGCTCCGACACCGACACCTCGATGCTGGACATCGCCTCGCGCAGATAGTGCGCGGTCGATGCCCCCTCCACCGTCGACGACAGGGCGAGCAACACTTCCGACACCACGGGATCGCGCGCCCGCTCGATCAGCTTCGGTATATTGAGCCGCTCGGGACCGATGCCGTCGAGCGGCGACAGATGACCACCCAGCACATGATAGCGAGAGTTGATGACAGCAGCGCGCTCCAGCGCCCACAGGTCGCCGATCTCCTCCACGACGACGATCAAGGAGCGGTCCCGCCGTTCGTCGCTGCAGATCGCGCACGGATCGAGCGTATCGATGTTGCCGCAGTTGCCGCACTCGCGCAGCTTCTCGGCCGCCTCGCCCAGCGCCGCCGCCAACGGCAGCAGCAGCTCCTCCCGCCGCTTGACGAGCGCAAGCGCCGCCTTGCGCGCGGAACGGCGGCCGAGCCCTGGCAACCGCCCCAACAACTGGATCAGGCGTTCGATCTCCGGTCCTGCGATCTTGCGGGCCATGCGTGTGCTCTAGAGTAGTATCTGATCATACGCGATCGCCACCGGCGATCGAATGACCGGATGAAGCTGCTCTAGCCTTTTCGAACCAGAGAAATTCTACCCGACCAGATAATCGCGAAAGCAATTCCGCCGGGTCGATTGGCGCTCCAGGCCCCGCGCGCGGAACACATCATAGCGCCGACGAAAAGTACGGCTCCAGTCATATGACAACAGAGAAACTTCAGCCGACCGGAACACCCCGAACGAGATTGGCTACGGTCGAATGATGCTCAATTGAAAGCGACGAGCTGCGCCCGGTCGGTCAGCACATAGAGCTTACCACCGGCAGCGACCGGCGGCACGAACGTCGCCGCGCCGACATTGGCTTGGCTCGCGATCCGGCCGGTGGCAGCATCGACACCGACCAGCAGCCCCTTGGCCGAGACGAGCCAGAGCTGACCGCCGGCAAGTGTCGGTCCCGACCAGACGTTGCTGTCCGGCAGCTTCACCGTCCACAGCGTCTGGCCGTCACGGCGGTTGAGGCACAAGAGCTGGCCGGCCGTATCGACGACATAGACGTATTCCGCGATCACCCACGGCGCCTGCGTGCTCGACACGTTGACCGACCACAAGCGCTCGCCGCCACGCAGCTGTACCGCCGTCGTTCTCCCGCCATGGGCCGTCGCGAAGACGATCCCGCGATCGATCACCGGCCTCGCGGCGTCGCTCAACGCGCCCATCGCGCTGCCGCCCTTCGCCCGCGTGAGGGATTCGCTCCACACCTGCTCGCCCGTACCGAGCTTGATGCCGACGACCTCGCCACTGGGGAATGGCGCCACCACCATGTCGTTCTCGACCGCGGGACTCGGGCTGCCGATCAGGCTCGCCTGCTCGCCTAGCCCGCGCGCCTGCCACAACTCGCTACCGTCGGCGCCCGAAAGGGCTACGACCTTGCCTTCCGTGGTGATCACGAACACCCGGTCCCCCACCGCGGTAGGTGCTGCCCGGATCGGTGAATTCTGCTGCTTGGTCCACAGCACCTTGCCCGTCTTCGGGTCGAGTGCCGAGACCGTGCCGTAACCGGTCGCGACATAAAGCCGACCGTTGTCGGCAGCGACCCCGCCGCCGTAACCGCCACCGGTACTGTTGGAACCTATCGTGAAGAAGTTTCCGGCCTTGCTCTCGCTATCGGGCACGAGCGACGTCCGCCAAACCGTAGAGCCGCCGCTGACTGCGAACGCGCTCACCCGTGCTGCCGCGTCGAGCGTATAGACCCGACCATCGTAGATGATCGGATTTGCAGTCACCTTTCCGGTGGTGCTCGACCCCGTACCGGCATCGGCCCGCCAAGCAACCTTGGGCGCCGCCGAAAGTAAAGGATGCCCAGGTGCATTGTTGGGTGCGCCCCCCGGTTGCGGCCAGCTGTCGATCGCAGACGGCGGCGGGAGTACGATCGGACGGTCGGCAGGTGCAAGAGAATTGGAGATGCTGCCGGTCGCTTCCATGATCGGCACACGCGTGCCTGCGAGCGGCGTCTCCTTCTTGGCGAATGGATTGAGGTCGCTCGCCTTGGGCAGCGCCAGCCCTTCGGACATCGAGCACC
This sequence comes from Devosia equisanguinis, assembly GCA_945901835.1. Lineage (GTDB taxonomy): Bacteria > Pseudomonadota > Alphaproteobacteria > Rhizobiales > Hyphomicrobiaceae > CAMDPA01. The sequence continues at coordinate 2,191 of CAMDMH010000047.1, forward strand.
CAGCCAGCACGACTGCCGTCAAACCGGCGAAGACGCCGCCCGACACCGCCATCATTCGCCGCGAGCGAACACAGGATGCACCTGTGCCCGTGCTCACCGACCCCTGATCCTCACGCCCCATCTGGGCCCTCACTTGCCTTTCGCCGCGCCCCCCTTGGGCGTGGCCGCTTTGGGTCGCGGCACATCGGCTTTGGGTGGCGATGCATCACCGGCCGAAGCCGGCGTATCGGATGCTTCAGTCTTCTCGAAGTCGACCTTCGACGGTCCGGACTTGGCAAGCTCTGCGGCGACGACGACGCTCATCAACGCACCAGCCCGCTCTCGCACGGCAGCGGAAGCACGTGGATCGGCGGCAAGCGGCGCCAGCAAATTGCGAGCATCGTCGAGTCGCCCGGCGCGTATCGCCGATACGCCCACCAACTCCCGCGCCATGTAGCGCCAGGGACTCTTGTCACCAATGAGATCGTTGAGACGATTCTGCACCTCGGTAAAGTCGGCCGTGTCGATTTTCAACGACACACTCTGCAGCCGGGCGAAATCCTTGATGAGGGTGTCGCCGGCTTTGGCTGCCGCAGCGTCATAAGCTGCGATTGCGGCATCCGTGTTGCCGGCCTTGACCGCCTGCCCCGCCAAGGCGAGCTGCGCAAGCGCCCCGTAAGCCTCCCTGGTGGTGCCGATCGTGCGCAGGACCTTCTGGGCTTCCGCCTCGTTGCCCGCTCCCGCGAGTTCGAGCGCCTGCTCGAACTGCCCGCCAGCGAGTTCGGCCGCCGCGCTCTTTCGGGCTTCCCACCATTTGTAGCCGCCCACGAACACCAGCAACGCCACGCCGGCCCCGAGGAAATAGGTCCCGTACTGTTCCCACAGCTTTTGGAACTGGTCGCGTCGCAGTTCGTCGTCGACTTCACGCAACAGCGCGTCGCGTTCCATGGTCATCTGGGGGTTGTCTCCGGGAAAGGAAGAAAGCTCGTCTCAAGCGAATAGCCAATAGCAAAGTCCGCGTCGAGCACCATCGACCGGACCTGCCTGGATGGCTGACCATGCCTTTCCCGCCAGCCCCTCTCCCTGTTGGAAATCAATTGCCCTCAGGTGGGCCCTGTTTCCGGCGTTTTTGCGGCTGGGCAGGCGTCCCCGCGGCAGGGGTATTTCCTGCAGTCGAAGCCCCCATGCAGTAAGTATGCTCGACAGCGGGGAAACTGCGCTGCTTCACCTCGCTCGCGTAGTCGCGGATCGCGCCTTCGATCTGCTCGCCTATCGTCCCGTACTTCTTGACGAATTTCGGCACGCGGGGCGACAGTCCCAGCATATCCTCCATCACCAGGATCTGGCCGTCGCAGTCCGCCGAAGCACCGATCCCGATGGTCGGAATCGCGATCGACTTGGTGATTCGATCCGCCAGCGCCGCAGGAATGGCCTCCAGAACGACCGAAAACGCGCCCGCGTCCGTCACCGCCTGGGCATCCGCCTCGAGGGCTGCCCATTGCGCATCCGTCCGCCCCTGCACCTTGAACCCGCCGAGCACGTTGATCGACTGCGGCGTCAGCCCGATGTGCGCCATCACGGGAATACCACGGTCTACGAGATAGCGGATGGTCTCGGCCATGCGCCGGCCGCCCTCGAGCTTGATCGCGCCGCAATCCGTCTCCTTCATCACCTTGGCCGCGTTGCGGAATGCGACCGGCGGGCTTTCCTCGTAGGAGCCGAAGGGCATGTCGACTACGACCAACGCACGCCGCGCCCCCCGCACAACCGCCTTGCCGTGCATGATCATCAGTTCGAGCGGCACCGGCACCGTCGTCTCGTAGCCGTGCATCACCATGCCCAGGCTGTCGCCGACCAGCAGGAAGTCGCAGTATTTGTCAGCCAGCGCCGCGGTGTGCGAGTGATAGGCCGTCAACGACACGATAGGCTCCACGCCCTTCTTGGCGGCGATATCGGGCGCTGTGATACGCCGTTGCGGCGTGGCGGGCTGGCTGGACATGCGCGAAGCGCTCCTGATACGGCGGGTGCCAGAGTAGGGTACGAGAGTAGATGGCGTCTGTTAGGGACTGCCTGAGAATAGAGCATATGGTGCGCCGCAAGAAGGCACCAAGGCGCTATAGGATGCAAGGTGAAGACGGGTCGGGGCTGGCGAAGGCAGGTACATCGCCGGTCCGGCAATCGTTTTGACACGGCGGCCCAACCCGCTATTGATCGCCATCTTGCTTCGGGACACCTGCCGGCATGTCGCTTCCCCTCACCAACGCCGACCGCGCCCGCCAGGCCCTCGGCCTCATGGAAAAGGGGCGGCTGAAGCCCGCCGAGCGTCTCCTGAAGGACGTCCTGAAGGCGGACGCGGGTCAATTCGAAGCCTTGCTCGGCCTCGGAGTTCTCTGCGGCATGCGCGGCGACGATGCCCTCGCCGTAAAATACCTCGAACGAGCGGTTCGCAAGCGGCCTTCATCACCCGAAGCCCTCTATAATCTCGGACAGGCCCTGATCCGTCTGGGCCGGACGGCCGAAGCGGCCGATGCACTGGAAGCCGCGTCCGCAGCAGCACCCGACCAGCCCCACATCCACGAGAAACTCGGCGATTGTCTGCGCCAGCTTGGCCGGTTGGACGAGGCAGCGCCCCACTACTACCGTGCCGTCGACCTCGATCCGAAGAACAGCCTGGCGCTGAGCAGCGCGGTCGAAGCCGCGCGCAAGCTGTGCGACTGGTCGCGACTGGACACTCTACAAGCCCGGCTGGTGGAATTCGCGACTGCCGGCCAGGCCGTCGAACCGTTGCTCCTGATGCACGTAAGCGATGACCCGGCAATCCTCCACCGCGCCACTCGGGCCTACTGGCACGGCATGATCCAGCCTGCCGTTCAAGCCTCAGCCAAGCCGATCCCTGCGAAACCGCGCTCATCGGAGGCCCGTCTCCGGGTGGGCTACCTGTCGGCAGACTTTCGCCAGCACCCGATGGTGTCGGTCATCGGCGAAATGATCGAGCTGCACGATCGCAACCGGATCGAACCCATCGCCTACTCCTACGGGGACGACGACGGCAGCCCTCAGCGAAAGCGAATGGAGCTGGCCTTCGACCGCTTCAACGACGTGCGCCGCCTCTCCGACGAGGCCCTCGTCAAACGCGTGCGCAGCGACGGCCTCGACATTCTCGTCGATCTCGCCGGGTATACGGCCAACGCCCGCCTGCGCGTCGTCGGGGCCCGCCCAGCGCCCATCGTCTGTCATTACATGGGCTTTCCCGGCACACTCGGCAGCCCCGCTTATGACTACCTCGTCGCCGACACCTTCGTAACGCCGAACGAAGCCCTCCCGCACTACGGGGAGGCGGTTGCCATATTGCCGGAAACGTATTGGGCCATCGACACCAAACGCGAGACCGGTGGCTGCCGCAGGACGCGTAGCGACTACGGCCTGCCCGATGATGCGGTTGTCCTGTGCTCGTTCAACGGCCAACAGAAACTCTCGCCTGAATTGTTCGACGCGTGGGCGCGCATTCTTGCTGCGGCGCCGCGGTCCATCCTCTGGCTGTACAGCGACAATGCGACTGCCGCGCGCAACCTCGAACTGGCTGCCCATGCCCGGGGCATTCCCCCGTCCCGCCTCGTCATGGCAGAGCGTGTGCCGCCGCAGGACCACCTGTCCCGCATCCCCCTCGCGGACCTGCTGCTCGACGTATTCCCCTACGGCGGCCACACCACCGCAGCGGACGCGCTGTTCATGGGGGTGCCGCTGCTGACGATAGCCGGACGCTCTTTCGCCTCGCGCGTGGGAGCGAGCCTGCTGCGCGCTGCGTCGATGGACGCCCTCCTGATGGGCGACTTCGAAGCCTACGAGCGCGAGGCAATCGCACTGGCCAACGCACCCGAGCGCCTTGCCGCGCTGAAGCAGGAACTGACCAGCGCGCGAACCACTGCCCCGCTGTTCGACACCGCCCGCTTTACCCGCCACATCGAGGCAGCGTACGTCGAGATGGCAGCGCGCAACGCGGCAGGGTTGAAGCCCGCCCATTTCTATGTTTCGCCCGTTTCACAGCCCTCGAACTGACCCGGAGCCACTTATGTCCCTCTCCGAGCATCCGCTCAGCGAAACCGACGTCCCCGGCATCGGCCCCGTTTACACCCGCGATGGCACCAGCGACGGCCCCGTGTTCGATCAGATCTTCAAGACCGGCCTGCTCGATGTAACGTACGCCGATCAGTACGCCTGGATCAAAACCAAGTACGAGCGCGCCATCTCAACCGGCGGATCCCCCCTGATCGTCGACTGCGGCAGCAACATCGGGTTGTCGTGCCTGTTCTTCACCCGTGCCTGGCCCAAGGCGAAGATCATCGGTATCGAGCCGGCCCACGACAACGTCGAACTCGCGCGAAAGAACACCTCCCGCTTCGCCAACATCGAACTCATCGAAGCAGCCGTGCACGATCGGGCTGGCCGGCTGGCACTGAAAGACCCGCGCGCCGAGAAATGGGCCTACCAGTACGGCGATCCGGATCGAACCACGGACGACACCGTCGAGGCCGTGACGATCGACGACGTGATGGCAAACCACGGCGCGAAGCGAAACCTCATCGTGAAAGTCGACATCGAAGGCGGTGAGTACCAACTGTTCCGTTCCAACCTAGGATGGCTCGACCGCACCGATCTTCTCATCATCGAGACGCACGACTGGCTGTTTCCCGGCAAGGCAACGAGCAGCACGCTGTTCCAGGCGCTTTCTGGCCGAAAGTTCGAGGTCCTGCAGTCGACCGAAAACATGTTCTTCTTCTTCACCGACTGAAGCACGGACACGCCCGCCCCGACCGCCGGTGATCCCCTTCGCTCCCTTCCTCGCCCTTCCTCGCCACTGACCAAGGTTCTCGATGCCCGACGTACTGGAGATGAGCGACGTAACGTTCCGCTGGCCGGGCCGCTCCGGCTTCGGGATTACCGTCGATCGCTTCACGCTCGCGCCAAGGGAGAAACTGCTGCTGATCGGTCCCTCGGGCAGCGGCAAGTCGACCCTGCTGGCTCTGATCGCCGGTATCGTCGCCCCGCAGTCCGGCCGCATCGCCATCCTCGGCACGGACATCGCGCGGTTGTCAGCTTCCCAGCGCGACCGTTACCGCGCCGAGCACCTAGGCGTGATCTTCCAGATGTTCAACCTGCTGCCCTACGGCACCGTCGTCGACAATGTGCTGCTGTCGTTGAGTTTCGCGAAGGAGCGCCGCAAGCGAGCCGGCGGCCCGGCCGGCGAACGTCAGGAAGCGACGCGTCTCCTGTCGCGCCTCGGCCTGGAGGAAAAGCTCATCGCGGGCCGCTCGGCCTCGAGCCTCAGCGTCGGCCAGCAGCAGCGCGTCGCCGCCGCACGCGCTCTCATCGGCCGCCCCGATCTCGTCATCGCCGACGAGCCGACCTCGGCGCTCGACCGCAATCGCCAGATCGCCTTCCTCGACCTTTTGTTCGGCGAACTGGATGCTGCCGGCGCTGCCCTGATGATGGTCAGCCACGACGAAACGCTCAGCCACCGCTTCGGCCGCGTTGTGAACCTCACCGAAATTGCCCGCGTTCTGACCAGCGCGGAGGCCGCGCCATGATCGTCCTGCGCCTAGCGCTACAGTCGCTGATGAACCGCTGGGTCACGGCGCTGCTGACGATCGCCTCGATCGGTTTCAGCGTGCTGCTGCTGCTCGGCGTCGAGAAGGTTCGCACGGGCGCGCGAGAGAGCTTCGCCAACACGATCTCCGGCACCGACATCATCGTCGGCGCACGCTCGGGATCGATCCAGCTCCTGCTCTATTCCGTCTTCCGGATCGGCAACGCCACCAACAACATCACATGGACGAGCTACGAGGAGATCGCGCGACAGCCCGAGGTTGCCTGGGCCGTACCACTCTCGCTCGGCGACAGCCATCGCGGCTTCCGCGTGCTGGGCACCACGACCGACTATTTCAAGCACTACCGCTACCGCCGCACAAACACCCTCGAATTCGCGGCAGGCAAACCGTTCGCCGATCTGTTCGACGCCGTTCTCGGTGCGGATGTCGCGGCCAAGCTCGGCTACAAGCTCGGCGACAAGATGGTCGTCGCCCACGGCCTCGGTGACGTCTCGTTCGTCGAGCACGACGACAAGCCGTTCCGCGTCGCCGGCATCCTGAAAAAGACGGGCACGCCGATCGACCGCACCGTGCACGTCGGCCTCGAAGCGATCGAGGCGATCCATGTCGACTGGCAGAGCGGCGCGCGCCAGCCCGGCGAGGCGGTATCCGTCGACGACGTACGCAAGCTCGACTTGAAGCCCAAGGCGATCACCGCCGCACTGCTCGGCCTGAAATCGCGGCTCGCCACGTTCCGGTTGCAACGCGCGATCAACGAGTACCCGCGCGAGCCCCTGTCCGCGATCATCCCCGGTGTCGCTCTGCAGGAGTTGTGGGACCTCGTCAGCGTCGCCGAAACGGCCCTCACCGCCGTCTCGATCATGGTGGTCGTCACCGCCCTCATCGGCATGGTCGTGATGATCCTCACCACGCTCAACGAACGCCGCCGCGAGATGGCGATCCTGCGCTCCGTCGGCGCGCGGCCATCGACCGTTCTCGGATTGTTGACGGCAGAAGCCGGCTTCCTGACCCTTGCCGGCGTGGCGCTCGGGACCGCTTTGCTCTATGTGTCCCTAGCCGTGCTTCGCCCCGTGGTCGACCGCCTCTACGGCCTCAATCTGACCATCGAAGCGTTGCAATGGCACGAGTGGCAGATGCTCGGCGCGGTCGTGCTGGCAGGCCTCATGGCCGGACTTTTGCCGGCACTGCGCGCCTATCGCCTCTCCGTCGCAGACGGCATGACTATTAGGACGTGAGGAAGCCAGGATGACACTATTCCACCGGCGAAGCTCCGCTTGCTTACTCGCGGCCATGACCTTCACCACCGGCGCCGCCGCGATGATGGTCAGCGTGATGGTGAGCGCGCCCCCCGTACTCGCACAAAGCGCACCACAGATTCTCAAGTGGGCGGACCTGATGCCGCCGGCACCGCCCAAGCAGCCGCGCTCCATCGTCGCCGGGCGCACGGCTGTCGACCCGCTCAACCCCACACACGAGCAAGCGGTCCCGGAAGGCCGCTGGCTCGGCGGCGGCAAGACCATGGCCAGTGCGCCCGCCCCCGTGGTCGAGGCACTCAACGGTAAACTCGTGCAGCTCGGCGGCTATATCGTGCCGCTCGATTTCGACGCGACGTCCGTGAAGGAGTTCCTGCTCGTGCCGTTCGTCGGCGCGTGCGTGCACGTGCCCCCGCCGCCAGCCAACCAGATCGTCTACGTGCAGGCCCCCAAGGGCATCAAGGTGAAAGGCCTGTTCGAGCCCGTCTATGTCACGGGCAAGCTGTCGACGGCAGCCTCGTTCACCGGCCTCGCCGACGCTGGCTATACCCTCGAGGCCGACCGCGTAGATCCCCGCAAGGAGTAGTTCAGCTTGCTCAGCATGAACCGGCGGCAGGCCCTGACAGCTCTCGCTACTGCGCTATGTCCCGCAGCGATCCCGACCGCAATCGCCCAAGTGCCGGCCCCGAAACCTGCTGTCCGCCCGTCTCCACATCCGCCTCTGCCGCCCATCCCTCCGCTGAAGATCTCACCTGCGACCGCCGCCAAGGTGGGCCGCCAGGTTTGGCAGAACGAGAGCGGCGCCAGCATCGACGGGCTCACCGCCTGGAACGATGCGGAGGACTTCCCCTCGCTCGGTATCGGCCACTGGATCTGGTTCAAGGCCGGCGGCCACCCGCTGTTCGAAGAAAGCTTTCCCCGCCTAGTCGACTTCATGCGATCCGCCGGCGCCAAGCCCCCCGCGTGGCTCGACAAGCGCCCGGTGCCGCCGTGTCCCTGGCCGAACAAGGCCGAGTTCTACCGGCAGTTCAACACGCCCCAACTGACGGAGCTGCGCCGCTACCTCGCCGACACCATTCCATTGCAGGCACAGTTCCTGCTTGTTCGGGCCGAGGCAGCAATACCCAAAATGCTCGCGACCCTGCCCGATCAGGCCGACCAGCGCCGTCTCCTGGAGAACCTCAATCGCATCGTGCGTTCCGCGCCCGACCTCTATCCGCTGATCGACTACGTGAACTTCAAGGGCGAAGGCGTCAGCGAAAAGGAGATGAGCTTCGACGCCACCACCGGCCGCAAGGAAGGCTGGGGCACGAAGCACTTGCTGCTGGAAATGAAGCCGACGCCGGATGGTTTGCCGACGCTCGCCGAATTCTCGCGCGCGGCGAAGTACGTGCTCGACCGCCGCATCCGCAATCACCCATCGAGCCAGCGCTGGCGGATCGGGTGGCACAAGCGCTGCGACACTTACGCCCGTCCGCTCGCCTGAGCCGAGCGAAGCCAGCCGCGCACGGCCTGTCTACCCCGGCCTTGCATTCATCCGGCGACCGCCGCATCTTCGCGCCGAAAGCCCCCGGCATCGGCCGTGCATCCAACCTCCAGGACCGCCCCCATGGCCCAGCTCGTGCTCGCTGTCGGCACCTCCCATAGCCCGATGCTGGCGAGCCCGCCCGAGGACTACCCGCGCCACGCCGAGATCGACGCGAAGGGCCGCAAGCTTCTCGATCGAAACGGCCGCCCCTGCACCTATGGCGAACTAATCGCCTCGGCACCCGCCGACATCGCCCGCCAGATCGAGTTGCCCGTGCTCGAACAGCGCGCTGCGCAGTGCAATGCCGCGGTCGCTCACGTGGCCAAGTCGATCGCGGAAGCGAACCTCGATGCGCTGATCATCATCGGCGACGACCAGAACGAGCAGTTCTTCGACGACAACATGCCGGCAATTCTCGTCTACTGGGGCG
>CAMDMH010000048.1 GCA_945901835.1 Devosia equisanguinis
CCCTGCCGCACTCGGATCAACGAAAGAGGATCAGCAAAGCGCCTGTACGCTCCGCCCAAAACGGCGGCAACGATGGTGGTTGACCGAACGTCGGACGACTACGATTCATACGCCTCAAGTTCGCGTCTCGCACTGCACCGTGGCATAGGATGAGAAACGCGGGCTAGTGGCGAGGTCCCTATCTTTCCACCGCGTCCAGCCGTCGACCTCGCACGACTGGCGGAGGCCGAGGCAGCCAGCGAGGACCGCTTCTTCGCGGACTGGTCGCAGGCATTCACGATGCTCGTCGCCGAGAACGCGGCTGCCCTGCGCGAAGGCGATCTCAACACGGATGAGAACCGCAAGCTGGGTCAGCTTCTCATGTTGCTCGACACCACTATTTGACGCCTCGACATACCCTTTGAAAGATTGCCGCAGGAGTGGTTTCGCGTGAAGAAAGTTAGTGTCGAGGTTCTGGAGGACGCCAGTCATCCCGAAGGCGGTTATGCCGTGCTGCTTTTGAGAGGCGTGACGAGCCTGCCCGACGGCGCGACCTTCCGCTTGAAGCCGTTAGAGGCACGCGGCAACAACGACATGGGCTCCGGCGAGGCCTGGCCGCAGGGGGAACTCACCCCGCGTGCCGTTCGAGCAGCGACCGGCGGCATCGAAATTCTCGTCGGCCCGGACATCGTGGAGTGTGCAGCGTTGCTGCCCGGAACGCTCGGCGTCATCGAAGTGCGATCGGCGGGCGTGCGTGGGGAATTCCTCTGGCCGAGCATCAAGCCGACCGCGCGTCCGCGCCGCCGCAATCTGACGGTAGTCAAGCCGACCAAACCCGCAACAGCCGGCGAGAAACCTAAGACGGCCAACGTCTCTGCCGTCGCACCGCCGGAAGCGCTTGCCGCTGGAGGAACCCAGGAAGCCGTCGGCAAGACTTTACCGGCCCGGGTGTTGCGCGAGGCGAGCGGCGGCGGCTTGGCCAGCCAGCAGCCGATGGACATCGTTGCCGACCAGGTCGCCGTCACGGCGCTCGATCACGATACCCACGCGACCGCAACTGTGGCCGAAGCCATTGGCGGCAACGTCGTTCAGTTGAGTGTTGCGCGCGAGGCAGCGCACGCAGCATCGCCGCGTGCCGCCGACGAGGATGTCGCCAGCGACAGCAGGACCGACCGCCCAGCCGGCGCAGAGCCGATGCCGCTATGGAACGCCCTGTCGCGGCGCGGCACCTTCATCGCCGCCAGCGTCGCCATGCTGTTTTCAGGCGCTGTCCTCGTGCTGGGTGGCAAGCCCGATGCATGGCGCTCGCTGCCATCGGACACGCGCACTGCTTCCCCGGGACCGTTGCCGGTCGAGACGGCCCGCATCACACCCGACGAGCAGCCCAGGAGTGCGCCTGCGCCATCGTCGAACCTAACCGACGAAGCGAGCGAACCCGCCATGACCGATCGCCCGCCCACCACTCCCGCCGTCGCGGAGACCGCTGCGCAGACCGGGGTGCCGCAGGCGTCTGCTGCAGCTTCGGCGCCGGTGCCCGTTCAGGAAGTGACACTGCGCATGCGCGGCGGCGGCTTCCAGATCGCCGGGGAACTCAAAGGTTTCGACGGCACCAAGTACGTCATCTCCACGCGCGCAGCGGGGGTCCTGACCATGGATGCCTCGCGCTTCGAATGCATCGGCGAGGGATGCGGCAGACCAGCCGCCGCGATCCTGCCGTTGTCGGAGCGGCCAAGCCCTGTGAAGCAGGACGTTTTTCGCATCGAAGGCGCGCCGTCGCTCGCCGCCGAGTTCATCCCGCAGCTGATCCGCGACTACGCCAGCAGCATCGGCGCGAGCATCGCCGAGCAACGCCGCGACACCGGGCGGGGCATGATCTATCGCATTCTCGATGCGCGCGGAGTGGAGCTGGCGGCGATCGAGGTCACCTCGAGCGGAACCGCCTCGGGATTGCTCTCACTGGAGCGGGGAGCGGCGGCGATCGCATTGATCGACAGGCCGCTGTTGCCGGAAGCGGAGCCGCGAGCGATTGCAGCTGCACGGGGGCGGGCACGTCAAACCGTCGCCGCGCAGCAAACCGAGATCGTCGTCGGCCTCGACGGAATAGCTGCCGTGGCATCGCGGGCCAGCGCACCGGCCTCGATCTCCCTCGACAATCTCGCCAAGGTCGCAGCCGGCCAGATCACGGACTGGTACGAGCTCGGCCAGTCGCCTGGTGCGATCCAGCTATATCTGCCGCCGGAAGGCGTCGGCAGTCTCGACTCGTTCGCGCGCCAGGTTCTCAAGCCGCGTGGCCTAGACTACGCGCGCCAGGCCCGTCGCATGGCGAGCGAGGCCGACGCCGCCGATGCCGCCGCGAAGGATCCCCGTGGCATCGCGCTCGTATCGCTCGCCGCGCAACGCGAGGCCCGCGCGATCAATCTGGAGACCGCGTGCGGTCTGGTCGTTAAGCCGACGAGCTTTACGGTGAAGACCGGTGAGTATCCGCTGGTGCGGCGTCTGTCCCTGCAACTCGCACCGCTCATGGCGCAGCCGTCGGCGCGCGGCCTCGCTCGCGTGGCGCAGTCGGGCGACGTGGCGAACGCGATCGGCGCGGGCCGGATCGTCGACCAGTCGATCGCCTCGCTCCCGATCGAAGAGCAGGCCGAGCGGATGGCGTGGGCCGCAAACGCTCCCCCGAGCGCGTTCGATGCGGCGGAATTGCGCCAGATGCTGAACGATCTGAACGGCGCCTCTCGCCTTTCGGTGACCTTCCGCTTCGTCGCCGGCACCAATGAGCTGGAGCCCCGCTCGCGGCGCGAAATTCAGCGATTGGCTTCCGCTTTGAAGGAGCCGGAGCTAGCGGGCAAGCGCATCATCCTTGCTGGCTTCACCGATGGCGGCGGACGCTTCCAGGCCAACATGGCCGCCGCTTCCCGGCGTGCCGCTCAGGTCCGCTCGCTGTTGTTGCAGGCGGCTGGATCGGGTCTCGACACCCGGCTTGTCCAAAGTAAGGGTTACGGTCCCCTCGCGCCGGTCGGCTGCAACGGAACGCCGGAAGGCACCCGCCTGAACCGGCGCGTCGAGGCATGGGTTTCGGGCTGATCTGAAGAGACCGGTAATCGGCGGTCCAGCCGCGGGGAAAGGCTGGGTAATTGCTGAATAGAGTGAAATTGCAAGCGCAGGGTTCGACGGGAGATGACGATGTCCAGAAACGGGACGCCAACAGATCATGATGGGGCGATGAATGCGACGCCGGCTGGCGAAACGACGGGCGCCAAGCTGAAACATCTCGGTATCTCGCTGCTGCCGCTCGCGCTGTTCATGGCGTCGACGCTGGGAACCGAGTACGTGACCCAGCGCCTCTCGGCGAGCCAACCGGGATCTACCACCGAGGCGGTGAACCCTAAAGCTGCGGCGGGCCCGGCCGTGATCCCCAGCCCCGCTGTTGCCAAAGCGCCGGGGACGCCGCCCTCCAACGCGAATCCGGTGCAACAGCCGGCGGCCGTTGCCAATCAGGCAGCAAGCCCAGCAACGCCCGACACGAAACGCGCCACACTTCCGCCTGCGCTGCGCACCGTTCTCGATTTCACGAATGCCCTGCGCGACGAGCGCAGCCTCCTCGAGCTGTCCCGCCTCGAGGCCGCCCGCGTGGCAAAGCCCATCTTCCCGTCAATCCCGTTGCAGGCTCCAGCCCCGGTTGCAGTTTCGGCTCCAGTCTCCGCTCCAGTCCCTGCCAAGATCTCGCCTCCAGCCTCTCCCTCTGGTGCAGCCTCTCCTCCTGTCGCCGCTGCCGTTACGGTGGCAAACGCAGTTCCCGAAAAGGTTCCGGTCCAGGCTCCGGTTCAGGCCCAGGTTCCTTCTCCTGTTGCTGCTGCGCCGCTGACGGAACCGGTAACCACGCACCGATCGCTCACAACCATCATCGACAGCGCGGAGCCTCTATCCCTCGGCTTGAAGAATGACATCGAAACGGGGACCGGGGGCTACGCGATCATCCGCGGCGTGCCGCAATCCGTCATCCTGTCTCACGGCATCTCGGTCGGCGACGACAGCTGGCTCATCGACGGTGTCGACATCCCGCGCACGGCGATCGACCTGAGAGGCCGCGCAACGGGCAAGGTCGTCCTGGACGTGGCCGTGCTCACTGCAAGTAGTGCCCTGTTGCACCGCGAGAACGTGACGATCGAGGTGAAGCCGGCAGCCGTCGCAGCCTCGGTCATGACAGCGCCAGTCGTTCCGGTCGCCAACGCCGAGCCAGTCATTCAGAAGCCAGTCATCCAGCCCAACGTCGACACTGTCGCGGCAACACCGGCGGTTCCCGCGCAGCCTGTGCCCCAGGTAGAGACGGCGAAACCGGCAGTGCCCGCAGCGCCGTCCCCGTCGGTTCGTATTTCACGAGAGACAAACCTCGTTCCCGGTCGCGGCGGTCTCCTGCGGCTCGACATAGAGCCCGCTTCCGCCATTCCCAAGGGGGCCTATGTCGTCATGCTTGGCCTGCCTGCCGACAACGTGATGTCCCGCGGGATACCAATGGGCACCGAGGCATGGCTGCTGACGCTGGCCGAACTGGCCCAGCTTGAAGTCCGCCTCCCCGCGAAGGCTGCCGGTACGATCAAGTTGGCCGCCACGCTGATTACCGTCGATGGCAACTTGATCGCGGAGGACAGGTACGAAATCGCCCTGCGTTCTCCAGCCTTTCCCGCCGCCGCCAAGTCACAGCCCCTGGCCGCCAAGCCGCCGGCTACCCCGCAAGTCGCCACTGCCGTTCCCTCGCAGATCGTGACGCGTGCCATTCCGGCTCCAGCGACGGCGCTCGCCGCCCCACCTGCGAACGTACCGGCATCCAACACCACGCCCGGCCAGGTCGCCCTCACCCGCGCGCGCCGCATGCTAGATCTCGGTAACATCGCGGCTGCCCGCCCGCTGTTGGAGAGTTCAGCCACCGAGGGCTCGGGCGATGCGGCAGCCCTGCTCGGTGCGTCCTTCGATCCTGATTGGCTCGGGACGACCGGCGTACTCGGTATCAGCGCCGATGCCACCAAGGCGCGCTACTGGTATGACGAGGCACGCAAACTCGGAGTCCAGAACATCGAACGCGTCACGGCCGCACCGAAGGGTAGATAGGCCCGGCACCGGCCGGCGGCACCATGACCCTCGCACGGGGGCTCCGTTCAGCCCGCCCGTGCGTCGAGCAGCGTCTCGACCGCCGCCGCGATCGAGAGCAGCGCGTGGTCGCGCCCGCGCAAGCCCGCGAGCATCAGACCTGTCGGCGCTTCGCCCGGCTTGTGCATCGGCAGCGAGATCGCGCAGCCGTCGATCATGTTGACGACGGTGGGATTACGCAGCGCCAGAAGATTGATCCGCCCGAAATCCTCGTCCTTGTCGAGCGCGGCGATCGGCGGGGCGATCGTCGGCACGGTCGGCAGCGCGATCACGTCATAACCGCCGAGCCGCTTCTCGATGGCCGCGATCAGGGCAGCGCGATCCGCCTGCAGCCGCAGATAGTCGAGCGCCGTCTGCTCGCGCCCGCGGTTGATGCGCACGAGCACGCGCGGATCGTAGTCCGGCCCGCGCTCGGTGATGAGATCGAGATGCCACGCGAGCGCTTCGGGCGCGGCGAAGCCGGCCTTCGCATTGATCCTGGGGATGTCGTCGAACTCCGGCACCGCGATGCGATCGACCGATGCACCCGCCGCCGACAGCGCTGATAACGCTCGTTCGAGATCGCCCGACACCGCGTCGTCCATCCCTGATAGAACGAATGTCTGCGGCGCCGCGATCCGAAGTCCTTTGAGAGATGCAGGCACGAGCGCGCGGGGGGCCTCGCCCGAGATGATCGCATCGATTGCCGCGCAGCACGCGACCGAGCGCGCGAGCGGTCCCACCGAATCGAGCGAATGAGACAGCGGTAGCGCACCGGCGGTCGGTACGCGCGATGCCGTCGGCTTGAAGCCGACGATTCCGTTGTAAGCTGCGGGGATGCGGCACGATCCGCCGGTGTCCGTCCCGAGCCCCATGTGCGCCATGCCGTCCGCGACCGATACGGCAGCGCCCGACGACGACCCGCCGGGAATGCGCCCGGTCCGGCGGTCGAATGCGCATTTCGGTGTGCCGTAATGCGGATTGAGCCCGACGCCGGAGAACGCGAACTCCGTCATGTTCGTGCGGCCGATGATGATGAAGCCGGCTTGCCGGAGCCGCGCCACGGCGGGAGCGTCTGAGGCCGCGGCCGGCCTGTCGTCGAGAACTTTCGAGCCGCCCTTCGTCACCTGTCCCTGCACGTTGAACAGGTCCTTGATCGACACGGGAATGCCGGCATAGCGGGACGGTGCGGCCCCTGCCGCGCGCAGCACGTCGATCCCATCGGCCGCCGCGACTGCTTGCCGGCGGGCGATGTGTAGGAACGCGCGCGCCCCTTCGCCGGATGTATCGTCGATGCGGGCAAGGCAATCCGCGACGAGTTTGCGCGCGGTGACGCGGCCCTGGGTCAGATCGTCGGCGAGTTGGTCGAGTGTCGGCGTGCGCGGCATGGAAATGGCTCCGGATGGCAGGTGCAGTCCGCATCATAGCGGCATCGAGGGCCAGAGCCAGGGGGCAAGCGCGAGCACCAGCGGTCAGAGTCCACGCTTCGGTCTCCGCCGGTTTCCTTCGGGAGAGAACGACAATGGCCTGATGCTGCCGAAGGTGCGATGGGCACCAACGAAAAAGGCGGGGGGGCCACTTGCCACCCGCCTTTCGCAATTCTGCCGAACTCGATCTCAAGCGATCGCGGCAACGCCGCGCTTGGCCATCACCACGACGGCGTTGGCGCGGTATTCGGCCGAGAAGTGGATGTCGGTCATCAGGTCGGCGTGCGGGAGCGTGATGCCATCGAGTGCCTTCGCCGAGAAGTTCGCCGACAGCGCCTTTTCCATGGCTGGCACGCGGAACACGGACGGACCAGCGCCCGTCACCGCGACGCGCACGGTCGAGCCGTACTTCGCGATCATCACGCCGACGACAGCAAAGCCGGAAGCGGGATGCCGCAGCTTCATGTACTTCGCCTTGTCCGGCGCCTTGAACCGAACGCCGGTCACGACTTCGCCGGGCTCCAGCGCCGTCGTGAAGAGACCGACGAAGAACTGATCCGCCGGGATTTTGCGTTTCGTGGTCTCGACGGTCGCGTCGAGGGCGACGACGGCGGACGGATAGCAGGCGGCGGGATCGGCATTGGCGATCGACCCGCCGATGGTACCGCGATAGCGCACGGCCGGATCGCCGATACCGTCGGCGAGCTCGGCCAATGCCGGCAGCACACGTTTGACGTCGGCATTGGCCGCTACGTCGGCATGGCACGTCATCGCACCGATGAAAACTTCCTTGCCCTCGACCTTGATGCCCTTGAGCGCGGCGATGTCGCCGAGATCGACGATGTCGGTCGGCGCGACGAGGCGCAACTTCATGCTGGGCAACAGCGACATGCCGCCGGCCAGAAGGCGCGGCTCTTCGGACTTGGCGACGAGCGAGCTGGCAGCGCCGGCATCGGACGGGCGATGGTAGTTGAAATTCTTCATGTGTCTCTATCCCTCGCCTGTCTCAGGCCTTGGCCTTGGCGGCTGCCATCTTCGGAGCGGCGTCCAGGATCGCTTCCACGATGCCCTGGTAGCCCGTGCAACGGCAGATGTTGCCTTCGAGCTGGCGGCGGACGGTGGCTTCATCCGCATCCGGAATGCGGTTCGCGATATCGACGCCCATCATCACCATGCCCGGCGTGCAGAAGCCGCACTGCAGGCCGTGATGCTCCTGGAACGCCGCCTGCATCGGATGCAGCGTGCCGTCGGCAGCAGCCAGTCCCTCGATCGTGGTGACCGTGCGGCCGCTCGCCTGCACCGCCAGCATCGTGCACGACTTCATCGCCTTGCCGTCGACGTGGACGACGCAGCAGCCGCATTGGGTGGTGTCGCAACCGACGTGCGTGCCGGTCAGCTTCAGGTGCTCGCGGATGAACTGGACGAGCAGGGTGCGCGGCTCGACGCTCCCCGACACCGCCTTGCCGTTCACCGTCATCTTGATTTCGTGCCGCAACTTGACCTCTCCCGAGCTTGAAGTCCGAATGATCTCGCGGGCAGTTCTGCACCATCGGCCGCGCCTTGCCAAGCGGCTCCGGGGCCGGGACCAGACGATCGCCCCCACGCGAAGTTGAACGGACGCTTGCGTCCAGCCCCTTCCCCAGGCCGCCTGAACCGGACTAGCGTCCGACCTATCATGCGATCCAGGGAGGTTTCGATGCGCCTGACCGACGTATTTCGTTCATATTCTGCGGCCCTGCTGGGCGCGTCGATGATCGTCGCCTCGCACTGTGCCGTCAACGCCCAGACCTCCCGCATCACAGCCTATGAAGGCGCACGCCTGATCGACGGCAAGGGTGGCATCCCGCTCGAAAACGCTACGGTGGTAGTCGATGGCGCAAAGATCGTGGCCGTCGGCAAGACGGGCGAGGTCCAGGTGCCCTCGAGCGCTACCCGGGTCAGCCTCGCGGGCAAGACCGTGATGCCGATGATGATCGACGCGCACGTTCACCTCAGCCAGAGCCGCGACGGCATCGCGCGCGATCTGAAGCGCCGCGCCTGGTTCGGCGTTTCGACCGTTTTCAGCGCCGGCACCGACAAGTACGAGAACCTCGACTTCCGCGCCAAGGTCGAGCCGGGCTCGGCCACCTTTCAGAGCGCAGGCCGCGGCATCACGATGCCCGAGCCCGGCCGGATAAACGTTTCTCACTGGATCAACGACGAGGCGGAGGGCCGCAATGTCGTAAAGGAACTGGCGACCCAGAAGGTCGACATGGTCAAGGTCTGGGTCGACACCCGCGAAGGCAAGTTCAAGAAAGTCTCGCCCGCGATCTATGCCGCGATCATCGACGAGGCCCATAAGCGCAACCTGCGTGTCGTCGCGCACATTTTCGAGATGGAGGACGCCAAGGGGCTCATCAAAGCCGGCGTCGATGTGTTCGCCCACGGCATCCGCGACCGCGAGATCGACGACGAGATGGTCGCCCTGTTCAAGTCGAAGCCGGGCATCGTCCTGACGCCGAACCTGCCCGATCGTGGCGTCAAGGTCGACATGAGCTGGATGAAGCCCGGTCTCCCTGCCGACGAATTCGCCAAGCTCGAGGCGCAGAACGTCGATAGCCCCAAGCTCCAGGCGTTCCACGCGATCCAGGCCCGCAACCTCGCCAAGCTCAACGCTGCCGGCGTCAAGGTCGCGCTCGCCACGGATGGCAATCGCCCCTGGGGACCGCATGAAGAGATGGAAGACATGGTGCTGGCCGGCCTGACGCCGATGCAGTCGCTGCTTTCCGCCACCCGGAATTCAGCCGAAGTGCTGCGCCTCGCCGACCAGGGCACCATCGAGGCCGGAAAGAGCGCCGATCTCCTCGTCCTCGACGCCAACCCCCTCGACGACATCAAGAACACCCGGCGAATCTCGCAGGTGGTTCTACGCGGCGATGCGGTGGACCGCTCGAGGGCGCCTTGACGGCACCGATAACACGACCGTCGAGAGCGCACGCCGACCCGACTCGACTTAAGGTCAGCGGCATAGCGGGAGACGCCGTATTCTCACGCGAGTGGGTTCGACGGTCAGTTCGACGGTCAACAGGGCACCCGCGACGATATCCGGTACCATCTGTCTCAGGGCTTGTGACCTGCGCGCCGATCACATCCGGACTCGTATCATCGGCGCGAATTTGCATGACGCTGGGCTTGTCGCCATGCGTCAGGGCGAGAATGGCACCGAAGTCGAGGTCCTGTGTCAGCACCACGAGATCGTTGGACCTCGCATACGACATTATCTCTGGATCGGGCGCATTGCCGGGCCCGCCAGTGGACCAGTGCACCGCTTCGAATCCCGCCAGAGTTAGCGCCTCGACCCACCGGCGGGTGAGGTTCATGTCGATGAGGAGTTTCACTCTCCCGCCAGCGCGACGACACGTTCCTCCGAGCGCCAAGCGGCGTAGCGAAGGGCCTGAACGATGTCTTCGTGGTCGAGGTAGGGAAAGTCCGCAAGAACCTGTTCCTGGGTTCGGCCAGCTGCAATCTGGCCGACGATCATACCGACCGTGACTCGCAACCCACGGATACAAGGTTTCCCGCCCATGACGTCAGGGCTTTGTGTAATGCGGTCCAGATCGGCCATCGTAAGCTCCGGATTGCAGTGAACGGCCGGAATTTTTAGCGCATTCTGCTCCGCACCGCATCTTCGGGCTGCGTGATCGCGATACCTTGATTGAAACAACCCATGACCTACGACGAGTACAACGCCTTCTGCGCGAGCCTTCCAGCCACCAGCCACGTCGTGCAGTGGGGCGGGTCACACGTCTGGAAGGTCGGCGGCAAAGTGTTTGCCGTCGCAGGCTGGGCGAATGAAGCACCGGCCTTTACCTTCAAGGCCAGCGATATCGCCTTCGAAATGCTCTCGCACGAACCCGGCCTGCGCCCCGCCCCCTATCTGGCCTCGCGCGGACTGAAGTGGATCCAGCACTATGCCGAGCCCGGCCTCTCCGACGCTGATCTGAAATCCTACCTGCGCCAGTCCCATCGCCTCGTGGCGCTGGGACTGTCGAAGCGGGCACGCCAGAAGCTCGGCCTCGACGCCGGCTGAACGGGCGGGCCGTGGACGCCCTGGGAATGCCCTGCTAGGTAAGTGGCGCTGCCTTCCCGCCCCTACCGGCCGTTTGGTCCGCTGACGGGCATTCCGCGACTGCCAGATCTGCTTTTGCCAAACCTGAACGAGGGACGAGACCGCCATGGGTGAATTCGCGATTGGCCAGGGTGTGAAGCGTACCGAGGATCCGCGTCTGTTGCGCGGCGGTGGTCGCTATGTCGACGATATGACCCTGCCCAATACGGCATATGGCTCGGTTCTGCGTGCCGCACACGCTCATGCTCGGATCAAATCGATCGACACGTCGGCGGCGCTGAAGGCGCCGGGCGTCATTGCCGTGCTGACCGACGAGGATTGGCGCGCACAGGGCTGGGC
>CAMDMH010000049.1 GCA_945901835.1 Devosia equisanguinis
CTACGCCGTCGACGCAGCCGTGAGCCTGACACGAAACCAGTCGGAGAGCCGGATGCGGGAAATCTGCACGTCCGGTTCGATGAGCGGGGAGAGGAAACGGGACGAGGGCATCATGCCCGCGTTGCCGCGCCTCTCCTCGACTCTACTGAATGAATGGTGGGCCCGGAGGGATTCGAACCCCCAACCAAGCGGTTATGAGCCGCCGGCTCTAACCGTTGAGCTACGGGCCCCGCCTCAGCGCCTTGTCGGCGCGTGACGAGCGCCAGAACCTAGTTGCGGATCGCGCGGCAGGCAAGCGGCAGTGCACTCCCCTTCGGTGAAGAACGGCGCGAGACCGTGGGCTGTCCGTTTCGTCAGCGGATTCGCATCGTTTCGACCCAATTTTCTGGCAAACGTCCGGTGCCGGGTCACTCCTGCCAACATTGGATCGGCCACATGCCGCGCGCTTCGCTTCTGATTCTCGCCTCAACCTTCGCTCTGGGTGCACTTGCGATGACGATGTCCTCGACTACGCCTGTTTCGGCCCAAGCTGGACCCGCGGAGCGGACCGTGAGCGTGTCGGCGAGCGGCACCGTCTCGGCTGTGCCGGACGTTGCCCATATCACGACCGGTGTTTCGTCGGAGGCTCAGACCGCGCGCGAGGCGATGGAGGCCAACAACAAAGCGATGAAGACCGTGCTCGACGGGCTGAAGGCGATGGGGCTCGAGGGTAAGGACGTCCAGACGATCAATTTCTCGGTCGAGCCGCAGCATCAGCATCACCCGGACGGAAAGCCGCCGACATTGGTGGTATATCGGGTGGTCAACTAGGTGCGCATCGTCCAGCGCAACATCGGACGGCTCGGGGAGACGCTGGACAAGGCGATATCGCTGGGGGCGAACCAGCTCGGCGGCATCAGCTTCGAGATTTCAAATGTGGAGACGCTGCGGGACGATGCGCGCCGGCGGGCGATGGAGAACGCCTTGCGGCGGGCTCAGCTCTTTGCGGCGGCGGCTGGCGGCAGTGTGGGGCGGGTGCTTACGATTTCAGAAGGCGGTGCGATGCCGGGGCCGCGTCCGTTCGCGGGGGTGCGCATGGCGATGGCCAGTTCGGTTCCGATCGAGGCGGGCGAGGAGACGTTGACCGCCACGGTGCAGGTCACCTGGGAGTTGAAGTAGAGCTTGCCGGCCTTCAAGCGGGCGGGTGGTCGCGTCCGCGTGGGGGGCGTGGCTTGTAGCGTGGCAGCGACCAGCCCCAGTGTAGCGAGGTTGCGCGCAAGGCGAAGCCTGCTGTGAAGCCCGAAACCATTGCCAGGGGGCGCGTCGCGCCCGCCAGAGTGAGCGCGACATAGACGAGGGCGGCGACGAGGGCTGCCGTCACATAAACCTCTCGGCTCAGGATGACCGGCGTCTCGCCGGCCATCACGTCGCGGATGATGCCGCCGAAGGTGGCGGTCACCACGCCCATCGCCACGGCAACGCTCGGGTCCGTGCCTGCGGCCAAGGCCCGCTCGGCGCCGGTTACCGCGAACAAGGCAAGACCGATCGCGTCCAGCCAAAGCAACGAGCGGAGCCGTGATTGTGGGATGTGAGCCACGAAGAACATCACGCAGGCGACGGCTATGCAGACGATCAGATAGGCCGGCCGCGATACCCAGAAGACGGGCAGCAGCCCCAGCATCATGTCGCGCAGCGTGCCGCCGCCGATCCCGGTAGCGGTGGCGAGCAGCGCAAGGCCTACGACATCCATCTGTTTGCGCGAGGCGGCGAGCGCGCCGGTGGTCGCAAACACGACGATGCCGAGCCAGTCGAGGGCGGAAGCTATCGGTTCGATCATGCGTTGTGTTTACCGCGCGGCGGCATTTGCGCCCAGCCCGACGGAACGGCTACGACGGAATGGTGAAGGCGGGGCCGTTCATCGGGTGAGGCTTGCTTTACCCATCTTGAGCGGTCGTGGTTTCGGCGCCCTCGAAACGGGCGCTCTCGAGATGAACGCTGTGGTGCTTGGCTTTTCGAGCCGCCGCCGCCATGTTCAAGCGGAGTTCAGGATATGTGCCACGACATGTGAGGCGTCGCTCAATCACCGCGCTTTTCCTCCCCCACAAGGGGGGAGGAGAAACGCGAAAGTCGGTCCAAGACTCGCAGCACTCATTGTTGCACCTTCCCTCAATGGCTCTAGCCAGGCTCCTGTGCTGCCGCAAAAGGCTGTCATGAACATCTCGACGCCATTCATCCAGAGGCCGATAGGTACGGCGCTGCTGGCGCTCGGGCTGTTTCTGGTCGGGATCGCCGCCTATGCAACCCTGCCGATCGCGAGCCTGCCGAACGTCGAGATTCCGACGATACGCGTGACGGCCTCGCTGCCTGGCGCCGACCCCGAGACCATTTCGGCGACGATCGCGGCCCCGCTCGAGCGGCGGCTCGGCGAGATCGCAGGCGTCACCGAGATGACCTCGACGAGCCGGCTCGGCAGCACCAGCGTGACCGTCCAGTTCGAGCTGAGGCGCGATATCGAGAGTGCTGCACGAGACGTGCAGGCAGCGATCAACGGCGCGGCAATGGATCTGCCGGGAGACCTGCCTTCGCTGCCGACGTTCCGGAAGATGAACCCGAACGCGATGCCCGTGCTGGTTCTGGCCATGACGTCGCGTACGGTGCGGCCGGCGGCGCTCTACGATGCCGCCGACACGGTCGTGGCGCAGCGGATCATGCAGGTGCGCGGGGTGGCCGACGTGTCGTTGAGCGGCGCGGAGCAGCCGGCCATTCGCGTCCGGCTCAATCCGCTGCGGCTTGCGGCCATGGGCATCAGCGCAGAACAGATCCGGCAGACGATCGCCAGCGCCAACGCCAACGCGCCCGTCGGCATCCTCGATACGCCGTCGCAGGCGATCGCGATCGCGGTCAACGATCAGCTACGCAAGGTGGAGGACTACCGCCAGCTCGTGCTGCGCGCGCCGGGCGGCAATCCGGTGCGACTGGGCGATGTCGCGGAGATCGAGGAGAGCACGCGGAATACGCGCTCGACGGCGACTTTCAACGGCGATCCGGCGGTGCTGCTGCAGGTGACGCGCGATGGCCGGGCGAACGTGATCGAGACGGTCGATGCGGTGAAGGCGCTGATCCCGGAGATCAAGCGGTGGGTGCCGGAGGGGATCGATTTTCTTATCGTCAACGACCGCACGGGTACCATTCGCGCCAGCGTTTCGGAAATGCAGAAGGCGCTGGGGCTGTCGGTCGCGCTCGTCATGCTCGTGGTGTTCGCGTTCCTGCGCCGGCTCGCGCCGACGATCGCTGCCGGCATCACCGTGCCTCTGTCGCTGGCTGGCACGCTGGCGCTGATGTGGGTGTTCGGGTTTACGCTCGACAATCTGTCGCTGATGGCGCTGGCGGTTTCGGTCGGTTTCATCGTCGACGATGCGATCGTGATGATCGAGAACATCTTCCGCAATCTCGAGGCAGGCGCGACACCGATGACGGCGGCGATCGAGGGCGCGCGGCAGATCGGGTTCACGATTTTGACCATCTCGATCGCGCTGATCGCCGCGTTCATTCCGCTGCTGTTCATGGACGGGGTGGCGGGCCGGCTGGTACGTGCGTTCTCGGTCACGCTGACGTTCGCGATCATCGTGTCGACGATCGTGGCACTCAGCGTGACCGCGATGATCGCGGCGCATTTCGTGAAGGTGCCGCCGTCGCCGGACGCTACGATGGCGGACCGCGTCATCGAGCGCGCGCTGGGCGGTCTGGTCAGCGGCTACCGCCGCAGCCTCGACGTGACGTTGCGCCACAACGGCATGATGCTGCTCGTGGTGGTGCTGACGATCGTCGTGACGGCGCTGCTCTACGTGCGTAGCCCTAAGGGCTTCTTTCCCGAAGACGACACGGGCATGATCTTCGCCTGGCTCGAGGTCTCGCCCGGCACTTCCTACTCCCGCATGGTCGAGATCCAGTCGCGAGCGGGCGAGATCGCGCGGGAGGATCCGGCGGTGTCGGGCGTGGGGTTCACGACATTCAGCACGACGAACGGGCAGCTCATCGTCAGCCTGAAGCCGCGGGCCGAGCGGGGCGGCGTTTCCACCATTCTGGTCGCCGACAGACTGCGGCGCGCGATGGAGAAGGTGCCGGGGCTCGGCGCCTGGGTCGGTGCGCAACGCGAGGTGCGGGTCGGTGGGCGGCAGAGCAACTCGGATTTCCAATGGACGTTGTGGAGCAACGATATCCAGGAACTCTATGCGACCGTGCCGCGCGTCGAGGCGGCGTTGCGTGCGGTGCCGGGCATCGTCGGCGTGTGGACCGACCGGCAACAGGGCGGCCTGCAGGCGAACGTGGTGATCGACCGGACCGCGGCGGCGCGCTACGGGGTCAGCGTACAGGATGTCGGTAATGCGCTGAACAACTCATTCTCACAGCGGCAGGTCTCGATCATGTATGGCGCGCGAAACCAGTATCGCGTCGTGCTCGAGGTCGAGCCGCAGTTCCAGCGGGCGCCGTCCGATCTCGGCAACGTCTACGTGACGGCGAAGGGAGGCGCGCAGGTGCCGCTGTCGTCGGTGACGCGCATGGAGCGCGGGCTGGCGCCGCTGACGGTCAATCACCAGGGGCAGTTTCCGTCGGTCACGTTCAGCTACAGCGTGCCTGCTGGAATTCCGCCCGACGAGGCGCACCGGCGTGTGTCCGCTGCGCTGTCGGCGCTGCGATTGCCGGACTCTATTCGTGCGAACCAGGCGGGCGATCTCAAGGCTTTCGCGCAGCAGGCAAACTCGCAACCGCTGCTGATCCTGACGGCAATCGTCGCGGTCTACATCGTGCTCGGCGTTCTCTACGAGAGCCTCGTGCATCCGCTGACGATCATATCGACGTTGCCGTCGGCGGGTCTGGGCGCGTTGATCGCGCTGTGGGCCAACAGCATGGAGCTGTCGATCGTCGCGTTCATCGCGATCATTCTGCTGATCGGCATCGTGATGAAGAATGGGATCATGATGGTGGACTTCGCGTTGCAAGCGGAGCGAACCGGCGGGATGCTACCGCGGCAAGCCATCCTCGAAGCCTGCGTCGTGCGGTTCCGGCCGATCCTGATGACGTCGCTGGCCGCCATCCTCGGCTCGGTGCCGTTGGCGTTCGGTACGGGGCCCGGGGCGGAACTGCGCCGGCCGCTGGGCGTGGCGATCATCGGCGGCCTGATCGTGTCGCAGTTCCTCACGCTCTACACGACGCCGGCGATCTACATGCTTCTCGACCGGCTGCGGAAGAAGCGCGGTGTTCCGGCGCCGGAGGCCGTGGCGGCGCAGCAGGTGGCGTAGGTCGCGAGGGCGTGGTCCACAAGGACAACGATCGAGTCTGCATCGTAGGTAGGGCTGGGTCTTGTGAAGCCCGACCAAACCGCGCGCAACTGTCAGGCTTCGCGCGAATTGCGCTTAGAGCAGTATCCGATCATACGCGATCGCCATTGGCGATCGAATGATCGGATGGAACTGCTCTAGTCTCATGATGCTCTAGCACCGGCCTAAAAAGGCCCCATGCGGATTGGCTGATCGTGGGTCGCTCAAACGCTCGCGGCGCCGTCATGGAGACAGCGCCGTGGGCGTGATCGAATTCTGATAGAGAGCCGAGCAGCCGGGCTGTTGATCGGGCTGTTACTCGCCGGCGGCCAGGGCAAGGCCCATCGGGCGATAGCTGGTCTCGCGGCTGCGCATGGTGGGAGCCTGTACGAGCGTCCAGGCGGAAGAGTCTGCCAGCAGAGCCTTGACGACGTGAGCATTGAGGCGATGGCCGCCTCGAACCGAACGGTATGAGCCCAGGATATGATAGCCGGCGAGGGAGAGATCGCCCACGGCGTCGAGCATCTTGTGGCGCACGAACTCGTGGTGATAGCGCAGGCCTTCGGTATTCAGGATGCGGTCATCGCCGACTGCCACGGTGTTTTCGAGCGAGGCGCCGAGCGCAAGGCCGGCTTTCCAGAGCTTTTCCACATCGCGCATGAAGCCGAAAGTTCGCGCACGAGACAGTTCGGTGCGGAACGTGTGCGGCGTGAGGTCCAGCGCCATGCGCTGGCGGCCGATCAGCGGCGTATCGAAATCGATTTCGACGTCCAGGTGGAAACAGCCGTGCGGGGTGAACTCGCCGATGCTCTCGCCTTCTTCGACGCGGACCGGCTTCAGAACCTTGATATAGCGGCGGGTTTCGCTCAGTTCACGAAGCCCGACCTCGTCGATGGCGGCGACGAATTCGGCCGCGCTGCCATCCATTATGGGAACTTCTTTGCTGTCGACTTCGATATAGCAGTTGTCGACATTGAGGCCGCGAAGCGCGGAAAGAAGGTGCTCTACCGTGCCGATCGAAACACCGGAGTCGTCTCCGAGGACGGTACACAACGTCAGGTTTTTTACATTGCGCACATCGGCCGGGATATCGGCGACGATGCGGCCGCGCTTGCTGACCAGAAACCTGAGACCCGTGTCGGCTTCGGCGGGGTGGAGCACAACCGAGGCAGGAGCCCGGCTATGCAAGCCCTTACCGGCAAGCTCGACTTCGCGTCGAAGTGTCGTCTGACGTGTAGAAATGATAGACTTCGGCATTTGATTGCCGTCCCTTCAGTCCGTACCCCCAGCTGTCACACACCCAACTCTTGCGGTGACAGCTTCCCCGCGATCCCCTGTCTCAGCTCGCCCCGACCGTTCTTGTTACTGGTGGTCGAAGAGGCAGTGAGCCGAACCAACGAATCGCAAGTGGACGATAGCCTTTAACCTGGCTGTGGACAAATCACGGTTTCTTACATTCTGTTACCGAATTTCCAGCGGTGGGCATAAGGCGTCGAAGGGGTGTTTTCCTACTTCCTGTCGGCACCAAAAAACGGCGGCATTTCATATTTTTCGTCGTCATTTCTGCGGTGCGTTCTGAGAGGCGCCTGGGGCCTCGTCCGGTCGCCCTGTCCGAGGTGCTCGCGGTGCGCAAGCTGGCCATCCTGGGGCTGTGGATAACGGGGAGGCTCAAACTGCATCTGTGGCTGGTGTGATTTGCGGCCGAAGAGGCGCGCGAAGAAGCCGGGTTTGGGCGTCGGGGTGGACGGCGGTGCCTGGGTTTGCGGATGGTTGTACGCCCGCGGTGCCGGCTGTGCGGCAGGCTGGGTGGCGGCCGGCTCGGTGTATTGCGCGCTCTTCGCGTGATAGTCGCGCTGGCCGACGATCGGAAAGTCCTGGACCTCGGGAAGCCGGCGGGCTTGCCGCTGGGTTTCCATCGGAGGTTGTGGATAGAAGCTGGGAGCAGGGCTGCTGCGTGTCGAATGTGGTTGGGCGAGAGAAGCCAGGGGGTCTCCACCGACATGCGGTGGGGCATCCTGGAACACCGCTCCTTCGTTGCTCGCCCATGGTGCCGATTGTTGCTGGGTGTGCGGCTGTTGGTGAGCGTGGGGGCGTCCCGAATAGGGCTGTGAGTCGTCATGCGGCGCTTCGAGAGCGTCCGACAGTGCACGCGCAAGATCCTGCGGCGTCTCGGGGGGCGCTGATTGTGCAGGCATCGAAGGAGGTTGCTCGCTGGCAACCGGCTGAAATGCCTGAGGGGCATGCACCTGCACCGAGGGTTCGTCCTGATGGTGCGAGGGTTGCAGCGAATACGGTTCCGGATACGGTTCTATGAAAGGCGGCTGCAAGTCGGCTGGGGGCGGCGGGCTCATGTCGGGTGCCGGTGCTGGCCGCGCTGCGGGGCTGGATTGGATCGCCCAGGCGGCTTCCATCTCGCCCAGCCGTTCCATGCCGGACGCGACGATAGAAACCCGGATGCGGTCGCCGATGGTGTCGTCGAACGTAGCGCCGACGATGATGTTGGCCTCGCCGTCGATTTCCTGGCGGACGCGCTGGGCGGCTTCGTCCACCTCGTACAGTTTCAAGTCGCGGCCACCGGTGATCGACAGCAGCAGGCCCTTGGCGCCACGCAGCGAGATATCATCGAGCAGCGGGTTCGAGATGGCTTCCTCGGCAGCGATAACAGCGCGCTTGTCGCCGGCTGCCTCTCCGGTGCCCATCATCGCGGTGCCCATGCCGCTCATGATCGTGCGAACGTCGGCGAAATCGAGATTGATCAGGCCTTCCTTGACGATCAGGTCGACGACGCAGGCAATGCCCGAATAGAGCACCTGATCAGCGAGAATGAACGCTTCCGCGAAGGTCGTGCGCTCGTTGGCGATGCGGAAGAGGTTCTGATTGGGAATGACGATCAGCGTGTCGACTTCGGGCTTCAAGGTTACGATGCCCGTCTCGGCGGCGCGCATGCGGCGCGTGCCTTCGAAATGAAAGGGCTTGGTCACGACGCCGACGGTCAGCGCGCCGCATTCCCGCGCGATGCGGGCTATCACGGCTGCTGCGCCCGTTCCGGTTCCGCCGCCCATGCCTGCGGCGACGAACACCATGTGGGAGCCTGCGACCTGGGCGCGGATCTCCTCCATCGCCTCTTCGGCTGCGGCTTTGCCGATCTCGGGCCGGGCGCCGGCGCCGAGGCCTTCGGTCAAGGCTGCGCCGAGCTGGATGCGATGCTCCGCGGCGGAATTCGCGAGCGACTGTGAATCGGTATTGGCGATGACAAAGTTCACGCCGGTGAGCCCGGACGTGATCATGTTGTTGACCGCATTACTCCCGGCGCCGCCGACACCCACTACGGTGATCCGCGGACGGAGATGCGTCAGCTTTGGAAGCTGCAACTTGATCGTCATGCGCCTGTCCTTGAACGCCCCACTCGTCGGATACACGCCCGGTATTGCATCCGGGGCGGGGTGTCGGCACCCTGGTCCCGCCAGCATAGAAAAGCCGTTGTTCTCAGAAACTTTCACGCAACCACTGCTCGACGCGGCCGAGATAGCCATGCCGGACCTGGGCTTTGGGTTCGCGCACCGGAATCAGCCGGGGCGGCGTTGCCGCCGCCATCGCCAAACCTGCGGCACACGAAAACGCTGGACTGGATACGCTTCCCGGCAACCGGCCGGCGGCCCCATCGAGCCGGGGCGCGGCTGAAATCCGAACAGGCCGGACCAGATGCCCAGCCGCGAACTCCTCGAGCCCCAGAACGTCGCTCACGCCACCGGTAAGCACCACGCCGGCGGAACGAACGCGGGCAATGCCGCAGCCGTCGAGACACTGCCGAATACGCAAGACGAGGCGATACATGCTACCCGCGACGAGCCGAGCGACCTCGGCCCGGGTCATTTCAGGTAGTCCTTCGAGGCCATCAGCCTCGCGCGTCATCTGCACCATTTCGTGCTCATCCGACGCAGTTAAAATCAGACTACCATACAGCGTCTTGATTCGCTCTGCTTCCGCAAGCGAAAGGCTGAGCGCGTATGCCAGTTCGTGCGTCACCTGTTGCCCGCCAATCGGTATCGAAGCGGCATAGACGAAGTGGCCGTCGGCAAAACCTGCGATCGAGGCGACGCCCGAGCCGATGTCGATGCAAGTTACGCCGGCACGCCGTTCGGCTTGTGTCGTGACGGCGAGTGCGCTCGCGAAGCCCGCGGGGAGCAGCGACACCGGCTCGACATGGCAGCTCTCCGCCAATAGGCAGAGGTTTCGCAGCGCATTGGGATCGACCGTGACGGCGTGGTGATTGGCGTAGAGGCGGCGCGCTGCCAGACCGCGGGGATCGCGCACATCCGGCACAGAATCGAGGCCGAATACGATCCGGTTCAGCGACAGCAGCGCAGAGCCGTCGTGGACCGCGAAGGCGCGCGCACCTGCTTCGAGGCGAGCGATGTCGGCGTCGCCGACGATGCCCTCTGCGACCTCGACATGGCCATCGAACGTGCGGGAGTACGGATTACCGCAGGAGACGGCCAGATGAAGGTTATCGACGGCGACGCTCGCCATCTGCTCGGCTTGTGAAATGGCTGTCGATACGGCGGCCTGAGCCAGCCGGAGGTCGATCACGGCGCCGGAGGCGATGCCCTGCGAGCGCTGATGGCCAACGCCGAGCAACCGGAATTTCTGGCCGATTTCGCCGGTCGTGGCGTAGCTCTGCTCGAGCTCACCGATCAGGCAGCAGATCTTGTACGACCCGACGTCGAGGACGGATACGATGCGACTGTCCTTGGCGCGCCGCCGCCGCGGGCTGCCGAATGCGGCGCTCATGGCGCGCCTCCCGCAGCGGTGCCAGTCCGGGGCATGTGGCGCGAGCGGGCTGCCGGCCCGACGCTCGGGGCATCGTGTCCGCGAACGACGAGTTGGCCGGCCACGCGCAGGTCGATCGTCTCCAAGCTAAGATCGAGAAGGCCTGATGCCGCCCGGCTTTCCAGCCACGCGAGCGAGGCGGCGATACCGTCTGCGGGCAAGTGGACGAGGAGGCCGTTCGACAGGTGGAGCGACCAGCGGCGGCCTTCGATGCGCCGGATCTCGACGGTGCGCCGCCGAATCTCGGGATGTTGCTCGAGAAGAGGCATGAAGCCTGGTGCGGCGGGGCCTGCCGCCGCCCCGGTCACCACGGGCAGGCCGAGGTCGCTGCCCTTTGGAAGGGTCGAAAGCTCGCGGCCCTCGATATCGAGAAGCACATCGCGATCCACGTCGCGCCAGACGATCGCGGGGCGGCGCTCGGTGATCTCGACGACGATACCGTCTGGGAGGCTGCGGTGGATGCCGGCTTTCAGCACCCATGGCAGCGCTTCTATCCGGCTCTTTGCGGCGGTCGTGTCGAGGGCAAGTTGTGAAGCCCCGGGCGGCAGTGCGAGTGCGGCGGCGATATCCGGGCGCTGGGTGTAGCGATTGCCCTGAATATCCAGCCGTGAAATGCCGAAGCCAAGCGAAGCTGCATAGCGGTCGAGCGCGGCGGCATCGCGTGGGACGAGGTGACCGAACATGCCGAGCGCCGCCAGTGCGACAATGGAAACGATGGCGATGCCGATCAGACCCA
>CAMDMH010000050.1 GCA_945901835.1 Devosia equisanguinis
TGCAGTGTTCGCGAGATGGCTACGCGAACGGCGATTGCCCCCGCATACGTGATCGTGGTGACGAGGAAAGCAGGCGATTGAGCTCGCAATGGCATTGTGGTCGGGGACGGCACGCCACCATTGGGCACCACTGGTGCGCGGCGAATCTGATCGCCATCAGCATTTGCGGGGCGACGCTTCATCCCAGAAACCGACATCGAGCAATCAGAGGTTGGCGGCGATTTCGCCGGCGCCGATCATGTCCGCTGATGTGAGTGTTTGCAGATGCCGGCCAGTCGGTGACCGTGCCACATTCGCTGCAGAGCCGGCGTCGGCAAACCTGCAATGCGTGGTCGAGGGGCCGATGCGGCCGGGCGCTATGGGGATTTGATCGCGGACGCCGGTGAGGCCGAGGGGTCCGGTGCCGTTGATCTCCGCGGCTCCGGCATGGCAATCCGACAGATCGAAGTGTTCTGGTGGCTGGTAAGCATGCCCTCCTCGCCGATGCCATCGAACGCGATCCCAATGCCGGGCACAATCATGCGAACGTGGGGGGATGCGTCATCGCTGAGCCCCACCTGTGCAGCACCGATGTGAAGCTGATCTTCACGGCCAGACGGCTACCAGACCCCTACATGTCCAGCGACAAGATCTCAGAGCGCCTCGACATTGGGTGGTTCGCGGCCAGGAATGAGTCCGCGCCGTCGATAGGGCGATCACTCACGCCGTCGGTCGGTGCTCGCCTTTGATCACGCCGCGCAGCAGCAGGCGCCGCTCGGCGGCCGAGAAATCGGTACGCGCGTGGGACGAGCCGAGATTGTCCCAAGCTACGAAATCGCCCGGGCGCCACACGTGCTCGTAGACGATCGAGGGATGCTCTGCGCAGGCGAATAGCTCCGCGAGCACCTCGTCGCTTTCAGCTCGCTCCACGCCGTCGATGCGCGCGGTCATCAGCCGGCTGACATAGAGCGCGCGTCGGCCGGTGACGGGGTGGCGCACGAACACCGGGTGCGAGAAGTGCTTGATCCCGTCGAGGCCGCGCTCGATGTCGGGCTTCTCGACGGTCGTGTAGCCGTAAACCTGCAGCGCGGTGCGCCCCTCGAGCCGCTTCTTCAGACCTGCAGGCACGAGGTCGTAGGCCAAGTAGGCGTTCGCGAAGCGCGTGTTGCCGCCCTCGCGCGGAATCTCCACGGCATAGAGAAACGTCGCCTTCTGCGGTTCCTCGACGTAAGCCGAGTCGAAATGGAATAGAAGCTCGCCATCCGGCAGTGAGCCGATCAGTCGGCCGTTCTCGCGGATATTGGAAACCTTGGAGATATAGGGATCGCTCTCCATGCGCTTTTCATCCGGCCGATTGCGCCGGTTGACCTCGCCGAGCCAGCCGACCGCGCGCACGAGGCTTTCCTGTGTCAGTGACTGCCCACGGACCAGGACCATCAGGTGCTCGTCGAAAGCCGCGCGCAGTGCCGTCGCCGTCCCAACATCGAGCGGCTTTGCGAGATCGACGCCGCTGACCAGTGCGCCCACCACGGGCGATGCCGGCTTGATGTCCGGTTTCATGTCTGTCTGCCCTTCCTCACTTCGCGCCCGGAGGATCGAGCAGCCGTTTCACTTTTCTATGATGGGCTGCGGGAACCCGGCGAGGCGCGTCACCATCGCCTGCATGTCGGATCCGGAGAATGGCGACAACTCGAGCTTGGCATTTGTCGCCTCATCGATGAATGCCCGATCGGTCATCGTCGCATCGAATGAGGCGCGCAGGGCAGACACCCGTTCCGGTGGCGTTCCCGGCGGGGCTAGATAGGGCCGGCCGAACGCCTGGCTGGTATAGAGAAACGCCAGTGTCTGCCGCTGCTCCTCCGTCTTCGCAAGATCGAGCACGAACGGCACGTTTGGAAACGCAGGATGCGGCTTCAATCCTCCCTGCAGCACGACGCGCAGCTCTCCCGACTTGAGTTGCTGCCCGCGGGCCCGGCTCAGCGTCTCCACGCTCTGGCAGGCGCCCTGCACCTCGCCGCGTTCGATCGCGAGTAGCACCACGCCGGAGTCCGAGTAGCCGTCCACCACTTTGAAGCGCGTGCCGAGTACGGCATTGAGTGCCATCGGGAAGATATGCATGCCGCTGCCGACACCGTCGGTGCCGAGCACGATCTCGTGCGAGAATAGATCTTCCAAGCGCTCGTAGGGTGCGGAGCGCGAGAGCACGCAGATGTTGCTTTCCGCGGTCGGGCTGCCGAGCCAGTTGAATTTCGTGGCGTCGTAGTTGGCGCCAGCCTTGCCGATGATCGAAAGCGCCGGCATCTCACGGGCCACGGCGCCGACCTCGCGGCCGTCCTTGAGCGCAGCGGCGTACATGTGATTGGCCACGAGCAGCCCGCCGGCCCCCACCATGCTCTGCACCAGCGACGTCGGCTGGCCCGGCAGGTTGCGTGCCCAGTGCGGAGCGAGCAGGCGCGCCCACACCGTATAGCCGCTGCCCGGCCCGAAGCCCGAGACGACCTTCAGCGTCTGCCCCTTGTAGATCTGCTCGATGGATTGGGCGTGACCGGCCGCCGCGGCCACGAGCCACGTGCTCGCGCCCAGCAACGCCGCGCCGATGAACCCGAATGCTCTCATCTGCCACCCGTGCAATGCCGACCCGTTACTCGTCCCATCATGTGAGTGGGCGGTCAACCCGGATCCCCCTTGTCATTCCCGGCCAATCCCACCAAGCATAGGGCCGAGGTCGAAAAACGAGGACGTCCATGCCTGCTCCAGCTCCAAGCCCCGCCGTCTTAGCCGAGCTCACATCGGCCGGCGCGCTGCGTGCGGCGATCAACATGTCGAATTTCCTGCTCGTGACCGGCAAGGCCGCCACCGGCGATCCAGAGGGCGTATCGCCTGATGTTGCCGCCGAGATCGCGCGCCGGCTCGGCGTGCCGTTGAAGCTCGTGCCTTTCCCCAATCCCGGCGCGCTCGCGGATGCGGCCGAGACGGGCGCCTGGGACATCGGCAACATCGGCGCCGAACCCCAGCGCGCGCGTATAATTTCGTTCACCGCGGCCTATTGCGAAATTCAGGCGACTTATCTCGTGCCCGCCGGCTCACCGATTAAAACGATCGCCGACGTCGACTGCCCGGGCGTGCGCATCTCGGTGACGGGGCGCAGCGCCTACGGACTCTGGCTCGAGAACAACATCAAGCAGGCCACACTCGCGCGCACGGACACGATCGACAGCTCGTTCGAGAAGTTCCGGGACCAGAAGCTCGAGGCGCTAGCTGGCCTGAAGCCGCGCCTCATCGACGACGTTACGAAGCTGCCCGGTGCGCGCATCTTGGACGGGCGTTTTTCGGCCGTGCAGCAGGCCGTCGGCACGCCGAGGAAGAATACGGCCGCCGCACCCTGGCTCGCCGCCGTCATCGAGGAGCTGAAGGAGAGCGGTCACATCGCCCGGCTCATTGCCAAGCACCAAGTCGAGGGCCTCTCGGTCGCGCCGCCGGCGTGAGCGGCAGTCTACCGGAGTTGGGGCGGCTCTCCGTCGGCGACCGCAGTCGAGCGCGAGCGCGTTATCCCAATAGCTGCCATTGAGCGCATTGCAATCGGCGCCTCTCATCGCAGTGCCCATGATGTCTGCTAATAGATCCTTCGCGATTTTCTGATGTCGATCATTTCCGAGATCTCGATGTCGATAGCGTCGCCGATCTAGATGGTAAGATAAGACTTCAAGACGCCTTTGAAAGTTCCCCGATCGCCGGTAGAACAGCACCACCTTCGTCAGACGCTCATCGGCGTTGTCGTGCGTGATCTGACATCTTTCCGGAGAGCGTGGATTTGGGTTCGCCAGGCCTTTGAAGCAAGCAGTTGATGACTCACCTGCGCGTCACAAGTCCCGCAAGGTTCAGTGGACCGCGGCCCTTGCTCCGGCCCAATCCTGAGTCGGGGATGCCATTTCGAACGAACCAAACGGAGCCTGCGGAGAAAAATCGCGGGAAGGTAGGCCCTCCCGCATCCCAGTTCGGCTAGATCCGCTGTGCCTTCCATATATTCATCTAATGTTGCCGCCTCCGAGGCCCGCTTGAGAGCGGCAGGCCACATCCTTATCTTGGCTCGGCCCCCACTTCGGATCCGGCCCATAGACGGCATAAGAACCGGCCAGTGATGTCAGACGTCCCCCCCCCCCCCCCCGAGCCGAAAACAGGATCGAGTTGATAGGCTCGCCAGATCCACGCCGCCGCGTACGCTCCGTGATGTCGACCCTGGCCACCTGAGTATCGAAGCCGACCGAATTTTGCATCTGTTGCATCGCCTCGGCCAGCGCGCCTTCATCAGGGTATGACGCATATTACTCGAGCCTGATCGTCGGCCCTTGTTCATCGAACACCGCGGCCTCTACTTTCGGCGCGATGAAATTGTCGAGGAACGCGAGAGCCCCGAGTTGCGCGGTGCCTCCGTGGTCCGGCCAGGATCGGGTCTCACCATCCTTACCTATTCGAAACTCGTGCACGACGCGCTTGGCGCAGCCGACGTGCTGCAATCGCACGGCGTCTCCACTGAAGTGATCGACTTGCGCTGCCTTTCGCCGCTCGACATGGAGACCGTAGTGGCATCGGTGCAAGCGCACCAATCACGCGCTGGTCGCGCACGAGGCGGTGTTGCAAGGCGGACTCGCAGCCGAGATCGCCGCGCGCATTCAGGAACTGGCTGTCGACAGGCTCGATGCCCCGGTGGTCCGGATCGGCGCCCCGTTCACGCCAGTGCGGCAAGTCCGTCTTTGGAGCACGCGTTTGTACCGAACTCCGTAGACATCGTTGCTGCCGCCGAGCGGATGCTCGCTACTTCCCGTCCGGAGTAAGGACGCGTTTGGCTTCTGCGACGACGTTGCCGGGCACCTTCGTTATACGGGCGACGATCGCTTGCAAATGCTCGCCGCCGGTCGGCTCGATCACTGAGCGCCCCCGCTTGGCATCGTCGAGAAATGCCGCATCCTTTACCATCGCGTCGAAGGCCTTGCGCAGGATCGCAACATGGTTGGCTGGCACCTCCGGTGGCGCCGTGAGGCTGTATCCGAGTGCAGTTGGACCCGATAGGAACTCGATAACCGATTTTTTCAGAGGTTCAAAAACGAGATCCGTCAAAAGCGGAACCGCCTCACGGCCGGCAGGTTTCTTCAGGCCGAACTGTAGAACCTGTGTTGCGACTGCCGGATCGAGTAAATCGGGGAACTGTGCTGCTTTCGATGTCCACGGACCTGCCCAAGCATGGGCTTCGCCGCGCCGCATTGCGAGCGCGATGTCTGCGGTCCCCTTGTAACCGATCACGATCTTGATCCGTGTCCCGAGCGCATAGTTGATGAGCTGTGGGACGGTGAACGTATCGGACGCAGGTCCCGTCGAGCCGGCCACTATTTCGGTCGTGCGCATGGCTTCGATCGTCTGAGCGGGCGCGTGCTTCATGACGGTGAACGCCTGAATGACGGGAACCACCACGCCGATCCATTGGAATTTGTTGACATCATAGCGCGCCGCCGGCTCGATCAACGCCTGCACGGGTGCCGGCGAGACAAGCACGCCGAGCGCGGTGCCGTCACGAGCTGCGAGATTGTAGAGATAGTTGGCGCCGTTGAGACCGCCCGCTCCGGGCATGTAGGAAACGATGACGTTCGGTTCGCCGGGGATGTGCCGCCCGAGATGTTGCCCCATCAGCTGGGCGTAATGACCGTAGCCACCGCCGGTTCCTGCAGCGACGTATATCGTGATCGTCTTTCCTTTGTAGACGTCCTGGGCACCGGCCGGGAGGGGCGCAAACATCAGCGTCATCACGGCAGCCGCCGTCATAAGACCCCATGCCACTGCGCATCGGTAGAAAGCTTGGCTCATCGTCCTCTCCTCCGGAATCGATCGCTCGCGCGGCAATAGACATGTATGTTGAGGTTATACGCGCTCGGCCGGTTGCGCCAGCGCTGTCTTTCTGAAGAAATGAAATGACGTCCCATTCCAACAAGCTATCGTGACATCGGCTGCCGCACGACGCAGTATGTGGACAATAGGTGCGGTTGGGAGAAATCCGAAGTCATCGCTAGGGAGGCACAGAGCATGCCATCTGCGCAGTTCTTCTGCTGGCACTTTATGGCGTACC
This sequence comes from Devosia equisanguinis, assembly GCA_945901835.1. Classification (GTDB taxonomy): domain Bacteria; phylum Pseudomonadota; class Alphaproteobacteria; order Rhizobiales; family Hyphomicrobiaceae; genus CAMDPA01. The sequence continues at coordinate 6,095 of CAMDMH010000050.1, forward strand.
CGCATCTACCTTCGGATTTCGACGAAAAGTACGACACCGGCTGGGTGACAGTGCCGAACAAGTTGTGGGACAGCGAGAAATCCGCCGGGCTCTACCAGGACTACATCGATCAGCTCGTCTATTCTGAGGAACTCGGTTTCGACGGAATGGTGCTGAACGAGCACCATCAGAATGTCTATGGCCTGATGCCTTCGCCAAACATCATCGCGGCCGCACTCAGTCAACGTACGAGCCGCGGCAAGATCGTAGTGCTCGGTAATCTCATCCCCCTGCATCTCAATCCTCTGCGCGTCGCGGAGGAATATGCCATGCTGGATATGATGACGAACGGCCGCATCATCGCCGGCTTCGCTGTCGGCGGTGGGCCCGAAGCGTTCAACTACAATCTGTCTTCGGCCAAGTCGCGGCGGCGCTATTGGGAGGGAATCGATCTGTGTGTTCGCGCATGGAAGGAGGATGGTCCTTTCGAACACGAGGGCCCCAACTACCCGCTGCGCTACGTGAACATTTGGCCGAAGACGCGACAGAAGCCGCATCCACCGGTCTGGATCCCCGGCTCCCTTTCTTCCGAAACCATGGAGGAGGTCGCCAAGCGTGGGTTCGACTATTTCCTCTCCTCGCGAGTCCACGGCTCGGCGACACGCGCAGCAGCAAACCGGTTCGCGGAAGTGATCAAAAAGCACGGCGACACGTTCCAGCCGTTCCGTATGGGCGTACTGCTTTCTGTTTATGTCTCCGAGACCGACGAGAGCGCGCGCGAAGAGGCAAAGGAAGGTGTCTGGTACTTTTTGCGGAATACATTGAAAGGACATTTGCGTCGTGAGGGGCGCACGCAAACTTTCGGGCCGGGCATTCCATCGCAGTCGGTCAAGTCCTGGGAGCAGTTCCTGCGGAATTCGAAACCGGGGGAGGACAGGCTAGGCGACGCCAAGAGCTGGGATGAGCTCGATGCGGGCGGCTCAATCATCGCGGGAAGTCCGACAACCGTCAGAAGACGTTTGTGGGAGTTGATCGAAATGGCCGGCGTCGGGAACTTCCTCATCCAGTTCCATTTTGGGAACATGAAGGCTGAACTTGCGCGCAAGAGTATGCGGTTATTCGCAACCGAGGTGTTGCCTCATCTGCGCAAGGATTCGAACGATCTGTTTGCGCGCGATTACCCAGGCCTCGACGAGCGCATAGGGGGTGGACAATGAAGCGGCATTCCATCGACGTGATGGGCAGCAAGATGGACGTCATTCGCAGCGGCTCGGGCGCTCCACTGATCTATCTTCATGGATTTGCCGACGTCCACTCGGCGTCCGACGGCCTGTTGCCCTTCCATCGGCTTTTGGCGGGATCCTGCGATCTGATCGTACCGGCACATACAGGTTGCGCGCGGACCGACGAACGCGACGACCTCGATTCGGTGCACGATGTCGTAGAGCAATACCTCGACCTTGCAGATGCCCTCAGGATCGAGACGTTTCACGTTGCGGGAGCGTGCGTCGGCGGATGGATCGCGGCAGAGCTTGCCGTGCGTCAGCCTCAGCGCGTGCGATCATTGTCGCTGATCGGTGCGACGGGGTTGTTCGTTTCGGGAAATCCGATCGCTGACATTTTCTGGGTCGCCCAACCGGAAGACGGCATCTACTACAACGATCTCAGACACATGCTGTTTGCGACGCGCGACTCACCGTGCGGCAAGCAACTGTTCCCCGATGGCCGCGGGGAGATCGAGCAGGAGATGTTGCGCTATCGAATGTTCCGCTTCGCATCGCAGGTCGGGTTCACACCCCCCTACCTCTACGATCGCAAGTTGATCGAGCAGCTCCATCGCTACAAGGGACCCGCTCTTGTCGTCTGGGGCGAGAGCGATCACATGGTGCCGCTGTCGCATGCGCATGCTTATGCAAGCGGTTTTTCGAAATCGAGGCTCGAGTTAATCGCGGGCGCCGGACATTCCGTGCATGTCGAGCAGCCGGAGGCGGTATCGAAGCTGGTTGGATCCATGGTGACCGGCTGACATTGACGGGGATTGGCGCTTTTCGATAACGCGGGGGTTAAACCGGAGCGGGCGCCATTGTGCTTCAGATGATCCGGAGGCGGATCACCGTCTATTCTTAGCGCGGAGCGGGCGCGCACCGGCGGCTTGACTCCTGCGCGCAGATCTTCCCCTTGCTCACGTGAGGTCGCGGGGCAACACACCCACATCGAGGCAGTATCGACTTGGCAGGCACAGAATTTTTCGGCGGGGCGGGCCGGGCGCTGGCGACGCCCTCGTTCAGGCTGTACTTCATCGGGCATACGCTGGCCACCGTCGGCCGCTGGATGAAGCGCACCGCCGTGGGATGGCTGGCCTGGCAGCTCACGGAGTCGCCGGCTTGGCTGGGCATCATCGCCTTTGCCGACCTGCTGCCAACGGTCGTGCTGGCCATCGTCGCCGGCGCCATCTCAGATCGCTTCGGCATCATGCGGATCATGCGCTTGAGCCAGGTGTTGGCCGCGATGCTGTCGCTCCTGTTTGGCGCACTGATCATGATCGGATGGATCGATATCTACATGACCGTGGTGTTGACCCTTCTGTTCGGCGCGTTCGAATCGATGGGCCAGCCCGCGCGCATGTCGGCCGTGCACGCGGTCGTGCCCCAGCGCGATCTGTCCTCGGCGATCGCCTTGACGTCGGCCTCCTTCAATGCGGCGCGCATTGTGGGGCCGGGGATCGCCGGCGCCTTGATTCTGTGGTCCAACGCCGGCGTGGTCATCGCCTTGTGCGCAGCGACATTTCTGGCGTTCTACCTGGTCCTGCTGAAGCTGGATTTCGGCACGCCGCGCGACGGCGGCACAAAATCCCCGAAGGCGCTGCTTGAGGATATCCGTTTCGGCATCGCCTACGCCTTCGCGCATCCCGGCTTGCGCTTCGTTTTCATATTGCTGGCGGCGACGAGCTTTCTCATCCGACCGGTCATCGAGCTCCTGCCTGGAATTTCAGATCGAGTGTTCAATGCTGGGCCGGCTGGCCTGTCTTTCTTGTTGGCGGCGATCGGCGTTGGCGCCATGACGGCCAGCCTATGGCTTGCGCAGCGCGGAGACACTAAGGGTTTGACCCGGTTGCTGGTGTCGTCGACCAGCGTCACCGGCATCGCTCTGATGCTGGCCATGGCGTTCCCGCGGATATGGGTGGCCGCGACCTTTCTCGTCATCATGGGCGCGGCCATGCTGGTCGGCAACGTGGCGGCGCAGACGCTGGTGCAGAATACCGTCGATTCCAGTTTTCGTTCGCGCGTGATGAGTCTGTTCATCGTGTTTGCCTACGGTTTGCCAGCCGTCGGTGCGGTCATCATGGGTTGGGTGTCGTCCTATGCCGGGTTTCCCGCGGCGATCGGCGGCGGCGCGCTGTTCATGCTGGTGTTCTGGGCTTGGGCACGGCCGCAGCAGGCAGCCACGGGCGCCCTCCTCGAGACCCACAAGGCAGACTGATCCGACTTCGCGCCTGCGCCAATCCTGCCGCGCCTCATCGAACGATCAGCTCTAGCATCGCTAGATCCCATTTGCGGACCTCGCGGGCCGTGGGATCGGCGACAGGAATCCCGCCGCCGACCATGTCCGGAATCGGAGGGACCGCGTCAGCGATCAGATATCGATCTTCTCGGCGATTTCGATCGCATCATAGACCTCGATCCCGAGATATCGAACCGTGCTTTCGATCTTCGAATGTCCGAGCAAAAGTTGCACCGCCCTCAGATTTCCCGTTCGGCGATAGATCAGCACCGCTTTTGTCCGACGCAGCGAATGCGTGCCGAACTTCGCAGGGTCGAGACCGATGCTGGCCACCCACTCCTGCACGAGCCGGGCGTATTGCCGCGTGGTCAAGCCTCCCCGATCGCCGCGACCGGCAAAAAGGAACTGACCCGGCTTGCGTCCGGTCTGGCGCAGGTAATCGTCAATCGCTTGGCCAGTCTGGTCGGTCAACTCGAACCGAACCGGCCGACCAGTTTTCTTCTGGCGGACGGTCGCGCGGTCCATCGAGTATCCGCTCGGTGCCACGTCATCAACACGCACTGCGACGACGTCACAGCCGCGCAGCTTGCTATCGATCGCCAGGTTGAAGAGGGCAAGATCGCGCTTCTTGCCCTCGATCTGCAGCTTCGTTCTGATCGACCAGACATGGCTCGGTCTGAGCGGCGGCTTCGCGCCGACAAGCTTGCCCTTGTTCCACGGCACGCGAGTAGGCTTGACGACAGAGGGGGTAGGGTCCTGTTCCGTGGATTGTCTCCTATCTTCAGAGACAGACCAGCTTGCACCCCTTGCAGCCGGACCGACTGATTTGATGACCGGAAACGGACCACTTCCACCATCGCATGGTTAGCGATCGACGAGTCTGGCCCTCCGCGTCGGCATCTTGACGGTCGATATCGGATCACTTCGACAGCAGGCGCGACAGATGGCAACGCGAGCAACATGCCGCCGCATCCTCAGCTTCGACCAGCGGTCGGGACCGGAGCCGGAGGTCGATCCCCATAGGAGATGTCGCCCCTCACCATCCATCAGTTTCTCCAGACCGACCAGAGGTCTGGCAGCCCGCAGAGGTTCTGCAGGCAGGTTTGGATTCGGCGCAGCCCTCGTTTGAAGAAAGAGGTCAGGCTACGAGCCACCTTCTTCGGAGCAGTGCCGGGCGCTTTTTTTCGGCGGGAAGTGCAGCGTTTTGCGCAGCCCACATGCCGGTCGAGACCGCCCAATAGAGGGCCAGCGTCATGATCAGGATCAGACGGTCCATGCGGTC
>CAMDMH010000051.1 GCA_945901835.1 Devosia equisanguinis
GCCGCGCCATCGGCCCGTGCACGCGGAACGTCATGCCGATCACCCCTTCTCCGCGCGGCCCCGCCAGGATGACGCCGAGGATCGGGAACTGCCCGATCGCCGAGTTGAGCCCTTGCAGCGGCACATAGGTGCCGCCCAGATCGACGGTCTGCTGCCGGAAATCGGCCTTGCCGCGCAACAGCACACCGAGCACCTGCCCCCGCAAGTCCGCGTCGCTGATCACGACCTGACCATGCCCCAGCTCGAACGGCGCATTCATCGATTGGAAATCCAGCCGCGACCGCTGCGGGACGCGGCGCTGGCCGCGCGAACTCTGGTCGAGTCCGTCAAATCCGTCACCAGCTACCGGATCGCCGAGAATGGCGAAGTTCCAGACGTTGAGCCGCCCGGTCTTGTCCGCGGCGCCGCTGCCGTCGAGGTTGACGTCGAGATTCATGTTGCCACCCAGCATGTTCGGGAAAAACCCGATCATGCGGAACACCTGCCCGGCATCTTCCGAGCGCGCGAGAAGCCGCCTCGGCTCGCGGCCGGCCTGGCTGATCGTGACCGCGAGCGGCACACCTGCCTGTCGGCTGCCGCTGTCGACCGTTCCCCTGGCATGCATCGCGATCGTGCGTCCCGCACGGTTCGACATCTGCATCTTGAGGTTCTTGAGCGCGATTTCCTGATGCCCGAGCACGTTGTCGATGTCGATCTTGATGTCGAGCCCAGCCTGATCCTTGGACGGCGGCAGCGGCTTGGAGCGCACCTGGTTGAGCGCGAACAGCGACTTGAAGTAATCCCGCCCGTCGAGCGTCTGTCCGCGCCCCGTCACATCCCACACGTTGTCGTTGCGCAGGGTCCCCGACAACTGCAGCCGCGACACGACATGCAGGGCAAGTTCGTGGAACGAGAACTCGCGTAGTTTGTTGCGCCCATCGAGCACAAGGCTTCCCGAAAGCGAAATGTCCTCGCCGACGATACGAAAGCCCTGCAGCTCCGTGCGCTGTTTCGACGGCCGCGCGATTTCGAACTGTAGCGACGCCGGACGCCCCGGCGCCTTCCGCCATGCGAGCGGTTCGAGAGTGAGCTCCGTATTGACGAGATTGGCGCGCACCTGAACCTGGGACTCGCCCTGCGTCCGGGGCGTGATCAACAGCTCCACCGGCATCTCGCCCGAGACGAACTCGTTGACATCGAGCCCGAGCTGCGCGCGATCGGCAGTGTCGAGCGTCGCTGTCAGGAGGACCGGCGGCTGTTCGCTGTCGGGCGCTGCAAAGATCCGCCTCAGCGTCAACTTGGCCGGCACGCCGCCGACCAACAGATCACCCTTGATGTCGAGCTGCTGGTCGGTCACGTCGATCCCGAGGGATGCGCCGCTGATATCCCAACTGCCGAACACGCCGCGGGCGCGCCCCTCGGTCACGCGCCCCTTGATTTCCAGGCGCGTGTCTTCGGTCGTCAGCTCTTCACCGAGCGGCACTTGGATACGCACTTGCGCATCGACACGGCCTTCTAGGCCTTCTCCCGGCAGAGAGAAGGCGCGGCCGTTGCGCGCCGCTTGCTGCTCCGCCAGGTCCAGCGCCGGCGGTAGCGCGCCCTGCGCCCTGAACGTCAGATCCGCCATCGAATTGGGCGCACTCACGTCGCTCGCGACCATCCGCACCCCACGGATTCCCAGCCGCCGTTGAGGAGTCGTATGGATAACCGCTTCGGGAGCTGAGATTTCGAGAGCGTTGTTCTCGAGCCGCACGAGCACCCGTGCCGCCTCGACCGGCGCAAACCCGGGCTTTGGCTGGATACGGACGTTGGTGCCCTCGAGCGACACACCGATCCGCAACCCATCTGCGCCAACGCGCCCCCGCTCCGGACCGACGCCGACATCTTCGATGACGAACGTGCCTCCCGCGAGCCTGCCCTGTTGAATCTGCTTCCCGCTCCACAACCGCGCGGCCGGCGCAATGACCGACGGCCATAACAGCTTGATCGTGTCGGCACTCATTGGTGAGAGCCGGCCCCGCAGCAGCATCCGCGACGCAGCGCCTTTGGCAGGAACCTGGCCCGCCATGCTGATCTCGCCGCCCGCGGCCTTGAGCATGGCTTCGGCGAGTTCGACCCCGCCGGTCTGCGGATCGAACATCCCCCGCACCCGGAATGCATCGAGTGGACGCGGACCTTGCCCGAACTCCTCCGTCGCCAGTTGGCCCTCTACTGCCACCAACTCGAAGGGCCACGCTTTCCCCGGCTCGCTTGCAAAGCCGATCCCACCCTGGAAGGTGGCCCAACTCGCTCCTGACGCCAGCCGAGACGTGCTGAAGGAAAGCCGCCGCGCCGCCGGATCGTATGTCGTGGCAATCCGGCCGCCGTCGAGGGCCATCCTTGCATTACCGCCAAACCCTGGCGCGAAAGTGCCTCGACCGAGTTCCATTTCTGAAATGGCGCTGGAGAGCTCCCCCGTCCCGGTGAACTTGAACGATGCCGTCCCGTTCACCGCGATATCGAGCGCCGCCATGGGGGCGAGCATCGGCCACGCTGCAGCGAGCGCACTTGGAACAAGGTCGGTAACGCGCAAATCCAAGGACGAAGCATTACTCTGGTCCTCGTGGCTCGCCACGACGGAGACCTGCCATGGCCCGCGCGAACTATCGATCACGAGGCTCGCCCCCAGCAGGCGCCCCTCACGCCGGCGATCCATGCCGATGTCGGCTTCGCGCACCCTGAACGTCGCGCGCTGGCCCGAGCTGTCGATCGCCAGCGTCGCGTTGCGCAGGCCGATGCCCCTGATGTACGAGGCGGCACCTGCCGTTTGATTGGCTTGCGCGAACAGCGCCCCCAACATCGAGCCGATTTCTGTTTGAACCTGAGCAGCGTCGACCAGCGGTGCCTCTAAGGGGCGCCCCGATCCACCCTCGGCCTTGGTAGCTTCCGCAGAACTGAGCGACAGGCCCCGCTCCCGCGAATATTGCAGGACGAGGCTCGGCTCGATCAGGATGATCCTCGACGGCGCGACCTTGCCGGACCAAAGGGCGGCGGCGCTCAGCGTGATCGCAGCATCGGGCGCCTGCGCGATGGTTGCCCCACGCGTATCCGCGAGCTTGACTTTGCGCAGTCTGAATTCCAGCCCACGCCGATCGGCCAGCAGCACAGTCGCGTCTTCGACCGAGACCGAAAACCCCGGCAGGTCGTTGGCGATGGCGCGTGCGATCGGTTCCGCGATGAATTTCAGTGAGATCGGGCCATTTAGCAGTTTGACCCAGATGACGCCGACCGCGATCGACAACAGGATCAAGCCGGGCAGTACGATGCGCGTGACGATCCATAGTGGCCAGGCGAAGCGCTTCCGCAGCGCAGTATCGCGCCCACGCGGAGACTTCGCCGAGCCCGCTCGCCGCGACACATTTTCAGACGCCGCGTCGGGCGCTGTCTGGCGTCTTTCCACGTCCTATGCGACCCGATCCTATGCGACCCGAAATCCCGCCACCTGAACCACCCTGGCGATCCGGCACCCCATCTGCCCCGTAACAGCCCGCATGAGACTTGAATCGGGGCAATCCAGGCACCGGGGAACCCTGGCCCCAGACCAAGCCGCCGACGCCCGCCCGCATGTCGCCTCATACCCAGGAATTACTGACCGAGACTGACACGTTGCAGCGATCCAGGCTACTACCCTTCCATCGCTGCTTGTGCATGAAAAATCAGGACCAAAGAAAGGCACTTTCCATGCTCGACGAAGGCGACAAAGCCCCCGCAGTGACACTTATCACCGATGACGGCAAATCGGTTCCGCTGGCGAGCTACAAGGGCCATCCGGTCGTGGTCTACTTCTATCCCAAGGACGACACGCCAGGCTGCACGACCGAAGCCAAGGACTTCTCCTGCCTCGTCGCCGACTTCGAGAAGGCAGGCGCCGACGTGATCGGCATTTCGCCCGACGGCACCAAGAGCCACGCCAAGTTCCGCTTAAAGCATGGGCTTGCCGTCAAGCTCGCCTCCGATGAGGACAAGAGCGTCGCCGAAGCATTCGGTTCGTGGGTCGAGAAATCCATGTACGGTAAGAAGTACATGGGGGTCGATCGCTCGACGTTCCTGATCGACAAATCCGGCAAGATCGCCAGGATCTGGCGTAAGGTCAAAGTCGCCGGCCATGCCGAGGAAGTCTTGGCCGCCGTCAAGTCGTTGAAAAAATAGGTCTGACGCACCGAAATGGACCAAAGTGGCGGCGTCGAGGACGCGGATCCGGAAAAGACCGCGGAAATCCTCGCCGGCGGATTGCCCGTCGTCGCGCGGCAAATCGTTCTGGCATCCGACACCATGCAGAAAGTCTGGTTGGCGAAAGCGGCCGGTCTGGCGTGGCGTGAGGGGCGCCTGAACCACGGCAGGCTAAGCTCGCCACAAGGCATGCCGGTCAGGCCCGGCCGCCCGGAGCGCCCGGCGCTGCTGCTGCCACGCGAGATGCCGCGCCGCACCACGTCGGGCGAAAAAGGCCGTTTCGCACTTCTCCATGCGCTCGCCCACATCGAGCTCAACGCCATCGATATGACCTGGGACCTCATCGGCAGGTTTGCCCACGTGCCGATGCCCGCTCAGTTTTTCGATGACTGGGTCAGGGTAGGCCAGGAAGAAGCCGAGCACTTCGAACTGGTCACCCGCCGATTGGCCGAGTTGGGCAGGACCTACGGCGACCTGCCCGCTCACGACGGTCTGTGGCAATCCGCACAGGCGACCGGTCACGATCTGCTGGCTCGCCTCGCTGTCGTACCGCTCGTGCTGGAGGCACGCGGCCTCGACGTCGGACCCGCCATGATCGCCAGCCTTAAGCAGTCGGGCGACGAGGCCTCCGCCGACGTGCTCGAAGTCATCTACCATGACGAGAAGCATCACGTCGCTTTCGGCATGCGATGGTTCCGGTTCATGTGCCAGCGCCATGGCCTGCCGCCGGAAAACACCTTCCACGAGTTGGTGCGCGCCAATTTCCGCGGCCCCGTGAAACCGCCCTTTAATGATCGTGCGCGGGCCGAAGCCGGATTGACACCGGGATTCTACAAGCCGCTCTCGGTATTTGGGGCACCGCGTTGAAGTCTGTCCCCGCGCAGCAGACCAACACCGTTGCACTCCCGTGGAACCGAAAGGCGCAAACACGTCACGATCGTTCGATAACCATCGCTTGTGGCGAGTTGTGCCGTGACCAGATGCGCCGGTCGTGATAAATGAGAGATGTTGGATCAATCGGGGTGGGGGGCCACCACGATTACTCCTTGCGCTCGAACGACATCGAACGACCAGGAAATCTGGCACCATGATCGCGAAGGATGATGACGGCAAAAGATAAAGGATCAAGCTGAGCTGGCAAGCTGAGGTGAGAGGGCCCAGGGACTAGTCTGAAGTATCGGACAGACACCATCGATGCGGCATGTGCTGGTCCCCAGACGGGTAACGGCGCAGGCGAACATCGACTGTCACCGAAACGAGTTATCTGACGAACGAAATCGAAAGTGGCGTCCATCGCGTCGCGAAAGCGGCCATCGGTATGCCTGATCGAACGGAATACCTGACCTGACTGAGTAGAGGTTCGGACGGCAAGCCAGCACACATTCGAGCAATGGTGCGAACGAGCCAGTCCTGTAACGGTTTACCGGCGCTGTATTTTCGGAGGTGAGTCAAGGACATGTTGAATATCAGGAAATCTGCGGAGGCACCCGCCATGGGATCGCCGATGCCCCCGCCGCTGAATGGCGCAGCTCCCGCCGCTGCTGCATCCTCCGCCCAACCTTCCTGGCAGCTCGGTAGCCGTCCCGGCGATCGCGTTGGTCCGTCGGTCATCGGCACTGACCTGACCGTCATGGGCAACCTCGTCTCGCGCGGCGAAGTCCATATCGAAGGCGAGATCCAAGGCGACATCCACGGTACCAACGTCGTCGTCGGTGAAAAGGCCAAGATCACGGGTGCGATCATTGCCGACGAAGTCATTGTGCGCGGCCACGTCATGGGCTCCATCCGCGGCAAGAAGGTCATGCTGCAGGCGACGAGCCACGTCGAAGGCGACGTGTTCCACCAAGCGCTGGCGATCGAGCAAGGCGCCTTCTTCGAAGGCAAGTCGCGCCGCTCCGAGGATCCGACCGCCGGCGTCGCGCGCCCCGAAGTGCCCGATTTCAGCGCTCGCGCAGCCGAACAAAGCAATTCGGCCACACCGCCGGCTTTCCCTGAATCCTGAGTGCCGCGACCGTGGCGGGATCAACTCCCGTCTCTGCTACACAACAGCCCGGCACAACGGACGTATCACTTTCCCTCAACGGCTTCGAGGGAAGTGGCTGCCTCATTGAACGACTGCAGAAGCCGGGCCCTGCGCCCGGCTTTTCTGCTTCTGTGCTTCCCTCTGACCACCTTCACTTCGACTTGCCCACGGCTTTGGCATCGCGCCAAACCGACAACTCCAGCCGGTTCGCGCCACGGGCGGCGAATAGCGGATCCAGCGAACGCTGATGACAGGACAGCACGATTACCTGGTGGCGCTTTGCGGCCTCCGCCAGTAGTCCGACCATGATCTCCAGCCGTCGGTCATCCGAGAACACGAGTGCATCGTCCAACACCAATGGCAGATCCAATCCGCCTGCGGTGAGCAGATCCGCGTGCGCAATCCGCACGAGCGTCGCAATCTGCTCTCGCGTTCCACCACTCACCCGTTGCACGGGATCCGTACGCCCCGGCCGATCCAGCCGGACCGCGAGCAACGGCCCATCCATCGCAAGTCTTGCATCGGGAATCAGCTCGGCAAGCAATGGCTGCAGCCGGTCCACCAGCGGCCGCAGCACGCGATCGCGATGATCCTCGCCGAACCGCTCGAGCCGGGAAACGAGAAGTTGCAGAGCATCCGCGTCCGTTTGCAACTCTTCGAGACGACGGGCTGCTACGGCCAACTCCTCTTCGAGCCCCGCAACCTCCGCACCGACACCATCCTCGCCGTCGCGACGCAAGGCGCCTTCCAGCTCTGCGACATCCCGATCGAGTTTCGCCTGTCGATTGGAAAGCTCACTCACCGCCATCCCGGCGCGCCGCGCATTGGCGGTCAATGCGTCGTAATCCGCTCCCTGCGGAGCGACTTCAGCCCACGAGGATTTCTCCCGAACCGCCTCGGCCAGCGCCTTCGCCGCGGCAGCATCTGCATCAGCCAGCAGCTCGCCGGCGGCGCGCCTGTCATCCGGACCCGGCAATACATCCGCGAGGGCAGCAAGCTGCCTGGCGTCGCCTGCAACCTGGGCTTCCAGTCGCGCTATCGAAGCATCGAGAGATGACAGTTCCTGCTCGGCTGCCGACAATGCCGCACGATGCCGCGCGATTTCCTGTTCGATCCCTCTTACCTTGGCTTCCACAGCAACGACGTCTCCCACATCGCGACCAGCCGCATGCGCATTCTCGTCTGCCACAGCCTGCGCTGCCTGCCGCACCGCTTCGAGCGCCAACAATCCATCGGGTGCCAGCACCCCGAGTTTCGATGTCGCTTCTGCGACGACGGCTTCGTCACGCCGCCGCTTCGCCAACGCTTCCTGCGCCCGGCTCGCGTCCTCGGCCCCCATGCCTGCCAGCACATCCGCGAGTTCACGGGCGCAGCGCTCTCGCTCGACCGCTGGCGACACTCCGATCGATGCCCCCGGCTCGAGCACGAGCACACCGATGCCTTCGATCACCAACTCCGTACGCTTGTCGATCGAGATCGTACCGCCGTCGGCGAGTTCCTGCCCCGCCACCCGAATTCTCGAACGAGCCCCTGGCTCGTAGGTGATCGTAGCCCTTGTCGTCTCGGCCGCGATCCGCTCGTCGAGCGCCGCGATCCGGGAGCCGAGTCGGCGCGCTGCTTCGACGCCGGCTTCGCGAACCCGGCAACTTGCCAGCCGATCCATCGCGGCAGCCATTGCATCGGCGGCCTCGCGGGCCTGCGCGATGCGCTTCTCCATATCCGCGATCTGTTTCTGCGCCGCCAGCCGGGAATTGGCTGCGTGGGCGAAACGCAACTCGTCGCGGGCCGCAGCCATCGCAGCATCCGCCCCGACGAGTTCACCCCGCACGTGCAGCAGCCGACTCGCGCTATCTGACTTCGCCTCACCCAGGTCGGCGATCTTCCTTCGCCCTTCAATGAGCGCAACTTCCAACCGTTCCACATCGGCACACGCGCGCTGATAGCGCTCCAACTCCAGCTTCGCCTGGCCTCGCGCGAGTTGCCGGCCCTCCATCCGTTCGCTCGCAAAGCGCAGCATCTCACGCGCTCTGTCTGCGTCCTCAACGGCCTTGCGTGCAGCCGCCGCCGCCTCCGCCAAGCCTTCGACCAACTGCAGATCGAAAGTCCGGGCACGCTCGGCGCCAAGCTCGGACCACCTCGCCAGTCGCGCTTCCGCGGCAGCCGCCTTCGCGCGTTGCCCTTCGAGCCGATGCGAGATTTCCTCGTACCGGCGGCGCGCGGCATCGAGAGGCCCACCTGCCTTTGCCCGCCCCTGCTTCACAGTCACGAGTTGCTCGAGCCGCGCCCGCACCGCATCCGCAAGGCCGCGCACATGCCCAGCTCCGGAAGCGTCGGCAGCCTCCTTCTCGATCACACGCGCAAGCCCTGTCGACAGCGCCGACTCCGGCTTGTCGGGAAGGGCAAAACTCGCCCCCTGCGCCACCCAGAGCAGCGCACGCAAGGCACGCCGCTCCTCCCCTCCAAGAAACTGCTCGGCCGCCGTTTCGGCATCCGCCCCGTGCCAGACCTCGCCCGAACCGAGATCCTCCAGCAGCGCCATACGCTGCGCCAAAAACCGCTTTGTCAGGCGCAGCCGGCGCCCGCCGGCATCGATATCCGCTTCGATCAAAGGCGTTCCGCCTGCGTCCGGCCGCAAAGCAGCGATCCCCCGCGCCGCAGTTGTATGCCGCTCGGCCAGCAACATCCCCAAAGCCGTGAACAAGGTCGACTTGCCCGCTTCGTTCGGGCCCGTGAACACGTCGAGCCCGCCCGAAAATCCTTCGAGCGCGACCGGATCACGGAAGGGCCCCACCTCGGCCAGCCTGAGCGCCCGGATCTTCATGCGACATCTCCAGGCCGTTGGGCAGAAACCGGCTCGCTCAGCTCGAACAGGTATCTTAGTGCTCGCGCCGCTACTGCCCGCCGGTCGTTGGCAGGATCTCCCGCAAGCACCGCCAACTCCCCCGCAAGATCACGCAGATTGCCCTCAGGCAGTTGCTCGACGTCGTCGGCCTCCGGCGCAGGCACCATCCGGTCGAACTGCCGCTCCAGATGAAGAACACGCCCATCGAGACTATCGAGTCGCTGACGCACGTCGCTTTCTGTAGTCATCGTTACGCGCCCCGTCACTTCGACGGCGAGCAACGCCTGCTTCGCACGCGCCCCGAGCCCCTCGATCTCCCCTTCCAGCCCCGCGATATCCGAAGATCTCCCACCATCGATCACCCGCTTCAACCAACGGTGCTCGCCGATTTCCCGGCGCACGATCCGCGGCGGCGCATCAGCCCCTTCCAACGCGATCAGCAAGGCGAACCCCTGCGCATTGTCGAGAAACCCATCAGGCTCCGGCGTCCCACAATAGGCGGCCCGTGCACCGATCTCTCGAACCCCGTGCCAGTCACCGAGCGCGAGATACGACAACCCCGCCAACTTCGGCCTATCGGGCGCAATCTCGATGCTGGCCCGATGCTCGGAACCGAAGCCCTGTATCGAGCCATGCGCAAGCCCGATCCGCAGCGCTCCCGCCGGCGTCACCGCCATGTCCATCCAAGCCGTCGGATCGACGGACATCGCCTTGGCTGCCAACGGCGCAGGCAACAGCCACGCCCCCGCAGCGATCTCCACGGGCTTCGCCTCCAGATGCAGGACGACATTGCCCGGAAGCCCCATCCGCCGGACCCGATCCCAGACGCCGCCCGCCAATGCCGGATCGTGATTGCCTGGAATGATGTGCCAGACCAGATCGCGGTGCACATTCATCTGCTCGAGCGGCGCCCGCAGTTCCCGGTCGGCGAGGCTGGGCCTGTCGAATACATCGCCCGCCACAAGCACGATCCCAGCGCCGCCCGCCCGAGCTGCATCGGCAAGCCGGTCGCACGCCTTCAGGCGAGCATGCCGCAAAATCGCGGCCACTCCTTCGTCCAGCCGTCCGAACGGCTTGCCGATGTGCCAATCGCTGGTGTGGAGGATATTGAGCGCCATAGGGTGAAATCGAATCCATGAAAGCTGTTCCACACCATATGTTCTATTTTTGTTCTTCGCAACAGTTTCCGTCGAATTGTACACAAAAGGTTGCACGACAACCTCGCGACAGAGTTGCATCTCAGCCGGGAAATCACTTCCCGAAGATCGATAAAGATAAATAATAACAGATACTTAAATTAACCCCATGGACGAATAACAGAGCGCCTACGGATTGTATTCGAGACTGACACGGGCGATGAAAGTCGACCTTCGCATCGAAGATAAAGTCCATGAGCGGGAGAACGTCTTAAATGAAACTCGTCAAGTCCCTCGTCGCGGCCGTCGCGGTCGCCGGCCTCGCATTCACCGCTCAGGCCGGCTCGGCGGAAGCCAAGGGCTGCGTCAACTGCAAGGTGCCGATTTCCAAGACCAACGTGAAGACCGTGACCAAAACTCGCACCGTCGAGCAGGTCCGCAACGTCACGCGCGTCAACAATGTCACCAAGAACCGCTACGTGAAGAACGTGACGCGCGTCGTGACCCGCACGGTGATCGTGCCCGTGACCCGCGTGAACACCATCACGCGCGTGCACAATCGCACCTTCGTCATCAACGCCACTCAGAACGTGGCCCGTACCACTCACGGTTCCGGCCGCACCGTCGCCGGCTGGTCGCGCACCGAGACCGTCAACCACAAGCC
>CAMDMH010000052.1 GCA_945901835.1 Devosia equisanguinis
TCGAGAGCAAGCCCGCGCCGAAGTGGCAGACCCCGATCGCACACGCGCCGGGGATCATCCGCTCCCTGCTTACGCTCGAGTGGACGCCGGGAATGCTGTTCTCGCTCAACTTCCCCGACGTCGAGCCGCAAGACGTGGCTGGTGTGGAGGTGACAGTCCAGGGGCGGCGGGACGCGGGTCTGTTGAGCCTCGACGAGAGGCGCGACACATGGGGTAATCCATACTTCTGGCTGGCCTATCGGCGGACCCGGTCGCAGGCGCCGGATGGTACCGATCTCGCGGCTATCGCATCAGGGCGGATTTCGGTGACCCCGCTGTGCATGGACCTTTCGCATCGCACGATGCTGGCGTCGGCCCGCAAGGCGCTGGGGCAGACATAGCATCGCGACTGCCGCTGCGATTACCCGCGTGAACCGGGTTTAGCGTCGATGCTGCAACACGTTGATCGTCACAAGTTCGGCTCAAACCGGCCCACCTCAACCCACAATCGAGGGGTACTGAGCAAAACTGGTTCATGGCGCTTGGACTTTTGGGGCGGGCCGGTCGCGTGCGTGCGGCGGGCGCGTAGTCGACGCCGGTGTTTTCCGGCGGAGATGGGTTCGGGGGCCACGACGGTCAGTGTGGATTTCGAGCGGGCCGGACGGGCAAACTCACAGCCGTTAAGGCGTTCTTAACCTTCCACCGGTTAGGGGTGATTGTGGGTTGAGAGGTGTTCCATGTCAGTTCAGTTGCGTACCGGCCCTGTCCTTATGAATTTCCGCATACGCGCGTCGAGCATCGTCGCCGCTTCGGCCGCCGTGATGCTTGCTGGTTGCAGCGCGAGCATCACCCGTTTCGACAATCCGAGCTTTGCGCTGGGCGAGGGAGCCGGCACCGGTACCAAGCGGTCCGGGGGCGGGTTCACGCTGGAGCCGCCGCCGAAGTCGGTTGCGGGCCAACCCTCCGGCCATCAGGCTCCACCCTCGCGGGGCGGTAGCACCGTCGAGGTCGCGGCGCTGCCGGCGATCCAGGAGCGTCCTGCTCCGGCTTCCACTTCATCGAACGCTCCGCCGGTTCGAGCCATGGCCGTTACCCGTCAGACGCCGCCACCTGCTTCAGTGCCCGCCCCGGCTCAAGTGGCAAGCGTCCCCCGGGGAGAGCAGATCGAGGTTCAGCCCGGCGACACGCTCTATGGCATCGGCAAGCGGCACAAGGTGCTGATTTCCGACCTGATGGCCGTGAACGAGTTGCGCAATCCCAACATCAAGCCGGGACAGAAGCTCTATCTGCCGGCCGCAGACGGCCGGGCGACGCCCAAGGTCAAGCCCGAGCGGACCGCATCTCTGAAGGCTCAGCCGGCAGAGCCTTCGGCGCTGGCAGCGCCCACCACGGTGGCCGTCGACGGGGGGAACACGTATGTCGTCAAGCCGGGCGACAGTCTTTATGCGATTGCCGCGAAGCAGAAAATCAAGGTGCTCGATCTGCAGCGGGCCAACGGGATCACCGACGTGAGCAAGGTCAAGCCGGGAACGGTGTTGAAGCTGCCGGCTGGCGAAGGTGCTACGGTCGTGGCGGCTGCACCGGCCTATTCTGGTGAGACGTTGGCACCCGAGGCGCGGATCGTGAGGGTCGCCCCGGCGGCACCTGTATCTGGCTCGGGGGCTGCTAACGGTGTGAAGGTATTGAACGGCGGGGAGAGCCTTGCGCTGAGTCCGAACGCGGCTCTTACAGTTGAGGGAGATCCGGTTGCGGCGCCCGCTCCGGTCACCGCGGCGAAGACGGCGAAGTTGCGTTGGCCGGCGCGGGGCCGTGTCGTGCAGGGCTTCGGGCCTCGCAGCGATGGTACCCACAACGACGGTGTCGATATCGCAGTGCCCGCTGGAACGGATGTTCTGGCAGCAGAAGACGGCGTTGTCGCGTATGCCGGCAACGAAGTGAAGACCTACGGCAATCTGGTGCTCGTCAGGCACGACAACGGTTGGGTCACCGCCTACGCCAACAACGAGAAGTTGCTCGTTCAGCGCGGGGATCGCGTGAAGCGCGGGCAAGCTGTCGCAAAGGCCGGCAAGAGTGGCGGGGCGGAGCAGCCGCAGGTGCACTTCGAGGTGCGCGTCGGGTCGAAACCGGTCGATCCCGTCGGATATCTCGAGAAGCTGTGATCTCGCCGGCGTTCCGGTCGTGTCTTTCTGTAGGCAGTTGTCTGTTGGGATTTGGCCGGTCTCGGGTTCGCCCGGGCCGGCCTTTACCGTTATGGCGGAAAATAGCGCTCCGTGGACTTGTGCGGGGCTCTACGGCCTTTAGGCTGCGTGAAGAATGTCGGGCGCGGCGTTGCATCGCGGTCACCACAAGCGCTTGCGGAAGCGGTAGTGGTGGATGCAGTATTGTCACATATGCACAGGAGTCCTTTGACGTGTCAGGCTCTTCCATTTTTGGATTTCGAGTCGGTTCTGGCTCCCTCGCATTCATCTGCTTAGCCGGCTTCGGTATCGGCGGTGGTGTTCCCGGCATGGGCGTCCAGTCGGCACAGGCGCAGTATTGGTGGAACGAGCCGGCGCCCGGCTATTACCGTCCGCGGTCGGCTCGGGGGCAGGTGCGTGGCGCGGGGCGCAACGTCGCTCGTGTGGTGTCGGGCAAGTCTTCGAAGCCTTCAGCGGAAGAGGTCGCTGCTTCTAAAGCGACGGCGAGCGGCCCGCTGATGGCGCTGGTCTCGCTGGGTTCGCAGCGCATGACCGTTTACGACGGTGCGGGTAACGTTGTGCTGCGGTCGCCGATCTCGAGCGGGACGGCCGGTCACCGGACGCCGACCGGAATTTTCAGCGTGATCCAGAAGAATCGGCATCACGTCTCGAACATCTACAGCGGCGCGCCGATGCCGTACATGCAGCGGATCACATGGTCCGGCATCGCGATGCATGCCGGCGTTCTGCCGGGCTATCCGGCTTCGCACGGTTGCATCCGTTTGCCGTATCCGGTGGCGGCGAAGATGTTCGCTATGAGTAAAATGGGTATGCGCGTGGTCGTGGCGCCGCAAGAGCCCACGCCTGGCGTGTTCGCGCATCCCGAATTGCCGGAGCCTGTGATGGTGGCGTCGCCCGCGACGCAGGGCCAGCGGGCCGACAGGAGCGACGTGGCGCCGGTTCGGGTCGCGGCGGTGGACGGCGTGCCTGAAAGCGCTCAGGTGGCGTCGCGTTTCCTCAATCCGATGCAGCATGCGGCACTCGAGAAGTCGCGCTCGCGCGCACGCGTGATCGAGGCGACGAAAGCGAACAGGGACTTGCTCGAAGCCTCGGTGCGCGCGTCGGCCGAAGCGAACGCCGCGACGGCTGCGCTGAGGTCTGCGAAAGTGCAGGTCGACCAGGCGCAGGCCCGTTTGTCCGGCGCGTCGGAAGAGGCCCGGCCGCAACTCGCAACTCAACTCGCCGATGCAGAGCGTAATTTGAGCGTAGCGGCTGCCGACGAAGCGCAGAAGAGTAAGGCTGCCTATGCGGCGGCTGGGGCGTCGCGGGACGCCGAGGAAGCTCAAACAGCCGCCGAAGAGGCTGTGAAGGTGGCAGACCGTGGCACGGAGCCGATCGCGGTGTTCGTCAGCCGTAAAGAGGGCAAGGTGTTCGTGCGGCAGGGAATGGTGCCGCTGTTCGACGCTCCGGTGACGTTCAAGGAGCCGAACCGGCCGGTCGGCACGCATCTGTTCCAGGCGATGGCGGCTGATACGTCGACGGGTCGGATCGGCTGGCAGGTCGTGACGGTGCCGGAGAACACGAGCTTCTCGGAGTCGCTCGAGAACCGAGCGCCTGTGCGTCGCGGCGAAAAGGTCGTGCAGACGGTCGGCACGCCGTCCGATGCGCGCGGTGCGCTCGAGCGGGTGGAGATGTCGGCCGAGATCAAGAAGCGGATCTCGGAGCGGCTATGGGTCAACGGTTCGATCGTGATTTCCGATCATGGGCTCGGCAACGAGACGGGTAAGGGCACGGACTTCATCGTGTTGACGAAATAGATCGCACTCGTGCGGGCGCTGCGTGCTTGCGATCCGGCGGTCTGCGCATGCAGTATCCTAAGGCGCGCTCATTATCGGGCGCGCCTTTTGTCTTGATCCGATCGACTGAGCCGGAGGCACTCTATGGCAGCGCGACTTTCCATCAAGCTCGCAGCGGGATCGGGGCCGACGTTCGGCGTCGATGATCTCGCGTGTGCGGCAGCGACCCATCTGGGTACATGGGCGGATCTCGGGCTCGACGTGACGTGGACGCCGGTGCATGGCGGCGTCGCTGCGATGCAGGCGGTGCTCGACGGCCGGGTGGACGCGTCCTACGGCGGGCTGGGTCCGGTGCTGCGTTTTCGCTCCGAGGGCCAGCCCGTGCGGATCGTCGTGTCGATGGCGCGCGGGCTCGCGCAGAACCTCGTCGTCCAGAAGCGCATCACGTCGACCGAGCAGCTTCGGGGCTGCTCATGGGCGCTCGATGGTTTCGGCGCGCTGAGCCATCACATGGCGCGGTTGCTGGTACGGTCGCTCGGGATCGCGGAGACAGAGATCAAATGGGAGGCGGTCGGGCCGCCGCCGGAGCGGATTTCGCGTCTGCTCGCCGACACGATCGACGTGTCGCTGATCCGGGTGGAGGAGGCGATCTCGCTCGATCTCGATGCTTCTAATTCGCTGCACAACCTGCTCGGCTACGCGGACCTCAAGCGGCTCGTGCCGGTGCAGCCGCATGGCGTGCTCGCCACGCTCGAGGCTTACGAGAAATCGCATCCTGAGGAACTGCACCGGCTGGCGAGGGGCGTGATCCAGGCTTCGCGCCTGCTGCACGAGGACTTCGCTGCGTTCCGCAAGGTGTACGATCATCACGTCTCGGTTAAGGTGCCCGACGAGCACGTTCGGCGGATCTGGACACAGGAGCGGGAGTCCGGCGGGTTCGCCGTCAACGGTGAGCTGACCGAGCGGCACTGGTCGGCCCAAATGGCACTGTTCTTCGAGCTCAACCCGTCGATGAAGCGGATCGAACGCGAGGCTGTGATCGCGCCGCAGTTCGTCGTGCAGTCGTTGGGGGAAATCGGCAGGGTGGCCGGAGCGGACGCGGCTTAAAGGCGGGCGTGGGCGGCTCAAATTCCCTGAAGGCGGCGTGCGACGAATCTTGTAGGGAGGATCGACCTGCACTTCGAGCTGAGGGGGCCTGTGCTTGGAGACCACTCTCTACAGACCCGTGAAGCGCTTCCTCGAATCGCTCGGTTTCGAGGCGAAGGGCGAGGTGTGCGGCTGTGATATCGTCGCTCTCGACAAGGGCGAGCCGGCAGCGGTGGTGATCGCCGAACTCAAGCTGAGTTTCACGCTCGAGCTGTTGCTTCAGGCGGTCGACCGGACGGCGGTTTGCGACGAGGTGTGGGTGGCCGTGCGTGCGTCCCGTCGAGGGCGGGGCCGCGAGGGCGATCCGCGCGTCAAGAAGCTGTGCCGATTTCTGGGCTTCGGGCTGTTGTCGGTGTATGCGAGCGGCAAGGTCGATGTGCTCGTCGAGCCGGAGCCGTGGCGGCCGCGAAAGGATGCCAAGCGGCGCTCGCGGATCGTGTCGGAGCACCGCCGGCGGCAGGGTGATCCGGCGTTGGGCGGGAGCACGCGCCGTCCGATCATGACGGCGTATCGCCAGCAAGCGTTGATATGTGCAGCCGTGCTCGGTGTCGCATCGTCTCGGCCGCGCGATCTCAAGGAGGCCGCGCCCGATGCAGCGAAGATACTCCAGCGAAATGTCTACGGCTGGTTCGTTCGCTTGGAGCGCGGCATTTACGGCCTCACGCCCGGGGGGCGCGCGGCGCTGGTGACGTGGAAGGCGTATCTTCCAGAGGAGGTTGCGTGCGCCGAAGCCGCGCCAGACGGTAAGCTCGTGGCGGTTGCGGCCTGAGGCGGTGTTTCCTGCGGGCCAACGATGCGGGGGATCTCGGCGTGAAGGGTGCTTCAGTTCGCTGACGTGATCGTGGATCGATCGCGTTTTGGCTTGAGCGTTCGGCAGTGCCTGCTGCATAATCGTTTCATTGCAAACGGGATGTCGCGAGTGAGCTTCAGGCGGAGTTTTCTGCCTTCTGGCATCGCTGCATGTCGCACGTCACCGGATTACCGGGTGGTGGAGGCCGATCGGGCATTTTCCGGTTGCGGCGATCTCTCCTCGGTGGAGGAGGGATTGGATGCGTGTGAAGGAATCGAAGTTTTTCGGTTTTGTCGTCGCGGCGGCCTTCGTTGCTTCGTCTCCAGCGCTCGCACAGAAAGTCGGTGGCTGGAATGTCGGACCGATGCAGGGCAGTGACGGGCGGTTCACCGCCTGTCTGATGTCGGCGAGATACGACAGCGGCACGACGATCGGCGTGATGATGAACGCCGAAGGCAATTGGGGGCTCGTGTTCGGCCATCCGCGCTGGCGGTTGCGGGAGGGCGAGGCGATCACCGCGACGGTGAACGTCGATGGCCTCGTGGTGGCGCGGGGCGCTGCAAAAATACTCGGCAAGGACCTCATACTGATGCCGCTGCAGGGCGCAGGGGCCTATGCTGCACTCCAGGCCGGACACGCGATGCGCGTGACCACGAGCATCGGCGCGATCAGCAATCGCGCGTTCAACCTGTCGGGCACGCGGGTCGGCATGGATGCCGTGATCGAGTGTGTGCGCACAAACGGTGGCTCGTCGCGGCGGCCGTCAGCGACGCCGCCCCCTGCCACCTCGCGCAATCAGCAGTCGCCGGTTCCGGCCGCCGAGGCGATGGCGATGCTCAACAACATGCTGGCGAAGGCCGGTGTCTCCGGCCACCAGTTCGAGACGCCGAAGGGGAATACGATCACCTGGTATCTGCCCGATGGGAGGCGGGGGTCGTTCTTCGCTTACCGGAATTGGAATGCTCCGATCGACCAGGCGATTTCCGCAGTCACGGAAGTGGCACGCGCCGACTGCAAGGGCGGCGATCTCGGCACGATGGAGAAGGCTGTGCCGACGTCGGACGGGTCGATCGTGCGGAAGATCGCGGTTGCATGCCGGCTCGCGGGTAACGACCGCAACATCACCTGGACGCTCGTGCGGCGGGCAGACGGGCTTTTGCTGTCGTTCACTCATGCCGATCAATCGCCGGCGGCCGGGAAGGAAGATGGCGAGCGGTCGAGGCAACTCGACGACAGAGTTCTGCAGGGCGTTCTGCGGATGTAGTGAACCCGGGTTGGCCTGCGACGTGCGGCGGCCAGGGGCTCTCGTCAGAAGATCGGGCGGGTCGGATTTCGGCGGACCCAGCCGGATGGGCGTTGGCAATGCCGTGCAGAGGGGTTATCTCTGACGTCTCGGGAGCCGGGGCCGTACAGCGCATCCGCATCCGACAAGAGAGGGAGGAATTCCAGGATGTTTCTCACGAGCATTCGCCGGAGCGCCGCTATGGCGGTACTTGCAGGCATCGGTTTGCCTGTCGCAGTCATCTCTTCCGGCGCCAGCGCGCAGTCTTATCCCACGAAGACTATAACACTCATCATCGCGTTTGCTCCGGGAGGACCGTCCGACACGCTCGGTCGGATCACGGCGGATCACATGAGCCGTACGCTCGGCCAGCAGATCGTTGTAGAGAACGTCGGTGGGGCGGGTGGAACGGTCGGCACGGAGCGCGCGGCGAAATCGGCGCCCGACGGCTACACGCTGTTCCAGCATCACACGGCGTTTCCAGCGGCCCAGTCTCTCTACTCGAACCTGCGCTACGACACGCGCACGGCGTTCGAGACGATCGGGCTCATCAACACCGGCCCGATGGTGCTGACGAGCCGCAAGTCGCTCGACGTGAAGGATGCGAAGTCGCTGATCGGCTGGATCAAGGAGCAGGGCGACAAGGTGACGGTCGGTCATGCCGGCGTGGCTTCCAATTCACATTTGTGTTCGCTGCTCCTGATGCAGGTCGCGGCGAGCAAGCCGGCGCTCGTTCCGTACCGCGGAACGGGGCCTGCGATGAATGATCTCGTCGCCGGGCAGATCGACCTGCTGTGCGATCAGGCGACGACGGCGACCCCGCAGGTGGTGGCAGGTGCGATCAAGGCCTACGCCGTCACGTCGGCGGAGCGGTTGCCGGCGCTGCCGGATGTGCCGTCGGCGAAGGAAGCGGGCCTCACCGGGTTCGATATGGTGATCTGGAATGGGTTCTACGCGCCCAAGGGCTCGCCGAAGCCGATTCTGGACACGCTGCATGCGGCGCTGCAAAAGATGGTCGACGACCCCAAGGTCATCGAGCGCTTCGCGCAGACGGGTACCGTGACGTTCCCCAAGGAGCAGCGTTCGATGGAAGCGCATCGCAAGCTGCTGGAGAGCGAGATCGAGCGGTTCGCCGTCATGATCAAGGCAACCGGCGTTAAGCAGGAAGCGGTCAAGTAGGGCGCGCCGACTCATCGGCCGTTGCGAATGAACGAGGGGCCGGATCTCCCGATCCGGCCCCTCGTTCTATTCCAGCGAAACTATGCCATGAACGATCAGGCGCGCTTGTCGAGGTGGACGTACTCGCGGCGGCTCGGTCCGATGTAGAGCTGGCGGGGACGGCCGATCTTCTGCTCGGGATCTTCGACCATTTCCTTCCACTGCGCGATCCAGCCGACCGTGCGGGCGACGGCGAACAGCACCGTGAACATGTCCTCGGGGAAGCCGAGCGCCTTCAGGGTAATACCGGAGTAGTAGTCGACGTTCGGGTAGAGCTTCTTCTCGATGAAGTAGTCGTCCTGCAGCGCGATGCGCTCGAGTTCGAGAGCGACTTTGAGCAGCGGGTCTTCCTTCACCCCGAGGTGGTTCAGCACCTCGTGGCAGGTCTTCTGCATGACCTTGGCGCGGGGATCGTAGTTCTTGTAGACGCGGTGACCGAAGCCCATCAGCTTGACGCCGGAACTCTTGTCCTTGGTCTTCTTGACGTAGTCGGCGACCTTGTCGACGGTGCCGATCTCCTTGAGCATGTTGAGACATGCCTCGTTGGCGCCGCCGTGTGCGGGCCCCCAGAGGCAGGCGATACCGGCAGCGATGCAGGCGAACGGGTTGGCGCCCGAGGAGCCCGCGAGGCGGACCGTCGAGGTCGACGCGTTCTGCTCGTGGTCGGCGTGCAGGATGAAGATCTTGTCGAGTGCGCGGGCGCGGACTTCGTCGATCCGGTAGGGCTCGCAGGGAACGGCGAAGCACATCTGCAGGAAGTTCGAGACGTAATCGAGATCGTTGCGCGGATAGATGAAGGGCTGGCCGATCGAGTACTTGTAGGCCATCGCCGCGATCGTCGGCATCTTCGCGATCAGCCGGTGTTGGGCGACCATGCGCTGATGCGGGTCGTTGATGTCGGTGCTGTCGTGATAGAAGGCCGACAGCGCGCCGACGGTGCCGCACATGATCGCCATCGGATGGGCGTCGCGGCGGTAGCCGGTGAAGAACCGCGTCATCTGTTCGTGGAGCATGGTGTGACGCGAGATGGTGGTGCAGAATTCCGAGTTCTGCGCTTTCGACGGCAGTTCGCCGTGCAGCAAGAGGTAGCAGGTCTCGAGGAAGTTCGAGTGCTCCGCAATCTGTTCTATCGGGTAGCCGCGGTACATCAGGATGCCTTCGTCACCGTCGAGGTAGGTGATTTTCGAAGAGCAGTTTGCGGTTGAGACGAAGCCGGGATCGTAGGTGAAGCAGCCCGTGTTGGCGTAGAGGCGGCCGATGTCGATGACGTCGGGTCCGACTGAGCCCGAGCGAACGGGCATTTGAACCACGCGGTTACCGCTCAGCGTGATGGTGGCTTGCTTGCCGCTGCCGGCATTGCTCGCCTTGTCGTTGTCAGCGCTCATAGCCCTGTCCTTCCGCGCGGATTGGCGGCTGTTCCGCTTGGTTTCTCTACTGCACACGCCGTAAGGCGCGTTCCGGCTCACTGCCTTTGCCGATCTGCCGGTAAGGGCCTCCCCCTAGACCACAAAGGCATCGTCGACAAGTCAGCTTTAAGGTGGGATTTGGCCGCGGCCAGGGCGGCTCGCTTGGGTCCGCTGCAGATTGCGCAAGGCTCGCAGATCATTGCTGCGGGGCGCGGGCGGATTTGCCCGAAAACCGGGCATTCGGATGATGACAGAATTAACTCTTTCGATCGTTTCCAGCGGTGCTGCCGGCAAAGCGCTCGCGCCAAGCCGGCGGTCCCTGCCAGCGGCCGCGTCCGCCGGCATGAGAGACGGGCCTACTTGCTTCGTAGACGGCGCGGGCGATGGCGCGCGAGAGGCAATCTGCGCCGAGTGCGCCGATCTCGAGCAAGTCCTGAATCCCGCCCGTGAGGGGCCGCTTCGTGGTCGACACGGCGAAGATCGTGTCGCCGTCCATCACGGCGTGCGACAGGCGAAGGCCGCGCGCGAGGCCGGCGTTCGCCGCGATGGCGAGGCGTTTGGCTTGGGCCTTGTCGAGTATCGCGTCGGTTGCCACGCAGGCGATCGTGGTCGATGGCGGCGTCGGCTGATCGGATGCGTTGCGACCCTTCCAATCGAGGGGAATGCTCGTACATGCAGTGCGCGCTGGAAATCCGAGACCGCCGAATTCGGTGCCGCGTTCCAGCGCTGCGGCCCAGAAATGCGGTCCGTTGCCGAGCAGTGCCGAGCCCAGCGCATTGACGACGACGATGGCCGCGACGGTGTGGCCGGCGGTGGTCGTGGCGCTCGCGGAACCGAGCCCGCCTTTCAAGTCGACTGTGCTGGCGCCGTAGCCCGCGCCGATGGTGCCGAGCGGGAAAGGACCATGACGTGCTGCCTCGGCTGCCGCAAAGCCCAGTTCGCGATAAGGAGAGTGGCGCCCCCAGTCCTTGTTGCCGCCGTTG
>CAMDMH010000053.1 GCA_945901835.1 Devosia equisanguinis
GCATGCGCATCGTCGTCTGCATCGCCGACAACAACGCGATCCCACAAGAACAGGCGATCCGCACTGCAGCGGCGGCACATGGCCTCGAATTGAGCTACGGCCACGAGCCGCAGCGCGGCTACGCCAGCGTCCGCAACCGCGCACTCGGCCTGGCACTCGCGGCTGGTGCCGACCTCGCCATTTTCATCGACGACGACAGCACCGCACACCCGCGCCTCATCGCCGCACACGCGGCCGCACTCCACCGCTATCAGGCCGACGCGATCCTCGGCCGCCTCGAAGGGTTGTCGCTGCGCCCCGTCGAAGGCCGCCGCGTCTGGAAGGCCGGTACCGGAAATGTATCCATGCGCCGCTGGGTCTTCGATTCGGTCGAAGGCCTCGGACTGCGGTTCGATCCACGCCTGAACATCCTCGGCTTCGAAGACTGGGAGTTCTTCGGCGATCTCGTCGGACGCGGCGGCATCATCTTCCAATCGACCGAGCCCGTCTCCATCAGCCGTCCCACCCTCGAATCAGCCCCCACCAGCGCCGAGCGGCCGTTCGACGCCCGCCGCGCTTTCGCGATGATGGAAGGCCGCAACGAGATCGCAGTAACGCGCATTCGCCACGGCCTCGCCGCCGCCGCCGTGAAAACCTTGCGCCGCCATGTGCCCTTGTTGCTCCGCGGCCTGGCTGGCGCCGCGACCTCGCGAAACTCGGCCAAGATCGAAATCGCCCGCCTGCGCATAGCTAAAGCCCGCGCCGGACTCGCAGGGCTTTGGCGCCCCGGCTTCGAGCGCCCGTTGGCCCGCCAGGGCACACTCGTTGAAACCCCCGAAAGCTGATCGCGCAAACCGCGCGTTGCAACACGAGTTGCCTCCCGTTAGGGTCCGCCCGGCTCAGAGAACAATTCCGGGAGGCGTGTCGCAGGATGCCGATTTCAGCAGCGCGAAAGCTCGCAACAGTGGCCGCGACAGCAGCATGCGCATTGCAAACACTGCCGACGTCCTCCACAGCCGACCCGATCGCGGACTTCTACCGCGGTCGGCAGGTAAATCTGATCATCGCGCACGAAGTCGCGACCGGCTACGACACCTACGCTCGCCTTCTCGCCCGCCACATCAGCCGGCACATTCCCGGCAATCCCACTATCGTTCCCCAGAACATGCTGGGCGCGAGCGGTATCAACGGGGCGAACCTGCTGTTCAACATTTCGCCGAAGGACGGCTCCGTCATCGGCACCTTCGCACATACCGTTCCGCTCGATCCCCTGATCGGCCAGGGCGTCGCGAAATTCGACGCTTCGAAATTCAACTACATCGGCAACATGGAAGAGAGCATCGGCGTCTGCGCTGTCTGGCACGAGGCGGGCATCGCTAGCCTCGCCGATCTCCAGGCGAAGGAAACGCGCTTCGGCGCAACCGCGATCACCGGCCCGCCGAGCGCGATGGCAGCCGCACTCAAGAACCTTCTGGGCGCGAAGGTGCGTCTGATCCACGGCTACAAGGGCGCGCCCGGTGTCAAGCTCGCCATCGAGAAGGGCGAGGTCCAGGGCATCTGCGGTATGCCGATGTCGACGCTGCGTGCCCAGTGGTCCGACGTGCTCGACAGCGGCAAGGTCAAGCCGTTCATCCAGCTTAGCGGCACGAAGGGCGCGCTCCCCAACGTCGAGTTCGTCTACGACCGCGCGAAAACAGCCGAGGACACCCAGGTCTACGATTTGATCTTCGGCATCCTGAAGCTCGGTAAGATCTTCGCGGCTCCCCCCGGCGTTCCCGCCGAGCGCGTAAAAGCGCTGCGCGATGCCTTCGACGCTTCGATGAAGGATCCCGAGCTTCTGGCCGAGGCCGCCAAGCAGCGCATCGACATTTCGCCGGCGAACGGCGCTGCCGTCGCGAGCTTCATCGCCGGCATCTACAAAGCACCGGCCGCAGTGGTCGAGCGTGCCAAGAAAGCCGTCGTCTACGAATGAAGTGGTTCGCTCCCTGCCTCGCTGTACGGACATCGAATAAACTCTGGAGCCTCTGATGAAGACCAGGATTGCCGCCTTGGCATCGACCG
The DNA here is from genome assembly GCA_945901835.1 of Devosia equisanguinis. Classification (GTDB taxonomy): domain Bacteria; phylum Pseudomonadota; class Alphaproteobacteria; order Rhizobiales; family Hyphomicrobiaceae; genus CAMDPA01. The sequence goes on from CAMDMH010000053.1 coordinate 2,041, forward strand.
CTGTCGCGCTCTGCACCCTCGGTGCTGGAGCAGCCTCCAGCGATCCGATCGCGGAATTCTACAAAGGCAAGACGTTCACGATCGTCGTCGGCCAGGAACCGGGCACGGGCTTCGACATCTACAGCCGTGCGCTGGCTCGCCACTACGGCCGCCACATCCCCGGCAATCCCTCGATCATCGTCCAGAACATGACCGGTGCCAGCGGCGTCCTCTCGTTCAACTGGCTCTATAACATCGCCCCCAAGGACGGAACGGCGATCGGCACCGCATCCCAGAACGTCGCTGTCGAAGGCCTGTTCGGAAACACCGCCGCCAAGTATGACGCCACCCTTTTCAATTGGATCGGGAACATGGAGGAAAGCGCGGCGGTCTGCGGTGTGACGCCGGAAGCGAACGTGACGAAGTTCGACGAATTGCTCACACGCGAAATCATCGTCGGCGCAACCGGCCCCACCGGCCCGATCGGACAATCGGCACGCGCGTTGAACGGTATCGCCGGCACGAAGCTCAAGATCACATCGGGCTACAAGGGCACCGCGAGCATCAAGCTCGCGATGGCTTCAGGCGAAGTGCAAGGCATCTGCGGCCTGCCCTGGTCGACGATCAAGGCGTTCTGGAAGGACGAGCTGGACGCCAAACGATTCCGGCCGATCATTCAGCTTTCCGCTCGCCGCCATCCCGAGCTGGGCTCGATCGCCCACATCGACGACTACGCGAAAACCGAAGACGCAAAGCAGGTCGTCGAGTTGATCTTCGGACAGCTCGCGCTCGGCCGCATCTATGCAGCCCCTCCCGGCATCCCCTCCGAGCGCGTCACCGCCCTTCGCACGGCGTTCATGGCGACCATGTCCGACAAGGAATTCCTCGCCGACGCCGAGAAGACGCGCATCGACATTATCCCGACCACGGGCGAACAGGTCGAATCGCTGGTCAAGCGCTTCTACGCTGTGCCCGTACCGGTCGTCGAACGCGCCAAGAAGATCGTCGACGCGAAATAGGCGGCCGGCCCGCACGATCGGCGCGCGACAAGTCTCATTTCTTGGCCGCGTTCGCCGCATCGAGAAAGCGATTTGTCGCGGTCGCTGCGAGATCGATCTTGGCCGCCGCCACCGATGGATCGAACACCTGCAGCACGCGATGCGCCGTCTCCGCGCCGCCTGCAACGAACCGCCCATCCGGCGTGAACATCGCCTTGCTAGCCGTTATCGCCGCCGTGTAGATCGCCGGATTTCCCATCGAATAGTCGGGCGGCATCAACTTCACGATCTCCTCCGGCGAGCTCTTCTGCAGCCATACGAGCGCTCGCGTGAACGCATTGACGACAGCCTGCACCGTTTTCGGGTTCTTCTCGATGAACGAAGGCGACGCGTATACGATGCCGCCCGGATAAGGCCCGCCGTAGATCGCCAGCGTCCCTTCGGCTGTGCGGCCGTCGGCTACGATTTTCACCAACCCGTCCGCCTGCATCAAGCTCAGCATCGGATCGGACGACACGATTGCATCGATCTCGCCGCGGCGCGCGCCGGCGACCGCCGTCGATGTCGTGCCGGTGCCGATGAACGATGCATCGGTAGCCGTGAGCCCACTCCGAACCATCATGTAGGCGACCATGAAATGCGTCGCCGATCCCGGCGACGTGACGCCGATCTTCAGCCCCTTCAGATCCCTCGCCGACGAATAATTGATATTCTTCGAAGCGATCGTCGCCAGCACCAGCCCGGGGAAGCGCCCGTATTGCAGCACTGCGATCACCGGCTGTCCCTTCCCCTGCATCTGCACGGTATGGTCGAACGTGCCTGTCGCCATCTCGGCGCTGCCGCCGACGACCGCCTGCAAGGCGCGCGCCCCCGATGCGAGATCGATGATCTCCATGTCGAGCCCGGCGTCTTTGAAATAACCGAGCCTCTCGGTCGCGGTCAGAGGCAGATAGAAGATCCCGGCCTTCCCGCCCACCGCGAATCGCAGCTTCGGCATCTCCGGCTTGTCTCCTTGCGCCGCGGCGCTTTCGCTGCCCGCGATCCCAGACGCAAACGCCACCAACAGACCCGCAAGGGCCGCTGCAATCCTCATGGCTTTCTCCCGTTGCCAAAGCCCCGGGTTGTCATGTCCCCAGTGGCCCCGCAAAGATGAACCACGCACCTGCCGCGATCAATCCGAATCCGACCGCGTGATTGAGTGTCAGCGGCTCGTTCAGCCAAAGCACCGAGAAAGCAGCGAATACCGCAAGCGTGATCACTTCCTGGATCGTTTTCAATTGCGCCGTCGAGTACACTGCGCTCCCGAACCGGTTGGCGGGAACCGCGAGGCAATACTCGATCAGCGCGATGCCCCAACTCGCAATTATCGCGATCCACAACGGCGCCGCCTTGAACTTCAAATGGCCGTACCACGCGAACGTCATGAACACGTTTGAGGCGACCAGCAGGAGTATCGGCGTCAGATAGGTCGAGATCGGCATGACATGCTCCACAAATGACGAAGGGGCAGCCTCTGGAGGCCGCCCCTTCCACATTCTACGATGCAGCTGCGGTAAGGCTCACTCCACCTGCGGAATGTTCGCCTCCTTGATCACGGCGGACCACCGCTTGCGCTCCGACACGATGAATTCACCCATCGCCTTGGGCGTGTCGCCTACCGGAATGGCGCCGATGCCTGCGTACAGCTTCTTCACATCCTCGGTGGCCAACACCTCGTTGGCGTCGCGGTTGATCTTCGCGATGATGTCGTCCGGCGTACCGGGCGGCGCAGCCAGCACGAAACGGACGATGGCGACGAAGCCTGGCACGCCCGCCTCGATCACGGTCGGCACGTCGGGCAGGAACGGCGACCGCTTCTCCGAAGCGACAGCGATGAACTTCAACTTGCCACTCTCGTGTTGCGCGATGCCCGAAGCCAGATTGTCGAACGTCAGCTTGATGTGACCGCCCACGTGGTCGTTCACGAGCGGGCCCGAACCACGATAGGGAACGTGCGTGAACTTCACGCCGGCCGCTGATTCGAACATCGCCGCCGCGATATGCGAGGTGGAGCCGTTGCCCTGGCTGCCATAGGCGATGTTCTCTGCTTTGGCCTTGGCGATCAGCTCCTTGATGCTGGCCACGCCGAGGCTCGGATGCGTGGAGACCGCCGTCGGGATCTCGGTCATCATCACGACCGGCTTGAAATCCGCCGGATCGAAGCTGAGCTTCTTGTAGATGAACTGGTTGACGGCCAGCACGGGCGACGGAGTGGCGAACAGCGTATAGCCGTCTCCGGCCGCGCGCGCGGCGATTTCCGCACCGACGTTGCCTCCCGCGCCCGACCGGTTCTCGATCACGACGGCTTGCCCCCACTTCTTCGACAGGCCGTCGAGCAGGATCCGCGGCGAGCTGTCCGCGCCGCCACCCGGCGGATAGGGCACGATGATCTTCACGGTCGCCTGCGGCCAGTTCGCTTGCGCGATTGCCGGTCCGGTTGTCGTGACCACGGCGACGACGAGCGCCATCATGCAAGTGGGTATGCGAAGACCCGCCATCTGGAAGTTGCCTTTCGTTTCTGATTGAAGTGGAATTTCAAGCCACCCTTATGCCGTATCGGCCCGCCACTGCAAAGACAGCCCTTGCAAAGCCGGTCACTTCAGCACGCCGACCTCACTCCCGAGCGGTCAACGCCGCTTTCGCCCGTGTCAGAACCTCCGGCTTCATCTTGTAGGCCGCAGCGACGAGCTTCCCGATCTCCTCGCCTTCCATCGCAGCGACATCTGCATTGACGCGCGCCGCATCGGCAAGGAACTCCGAGTCCTTCATCGCGCCTCGAAACCCCGTGCGAAGCGCCTCGACGCGATCGGCCGGCACACCGGGAGGTGCTGCGAACTTGTACGCCATGCCCTGTCGCGCGAACGCCAGCTCCATTGCGCCCCGGTCGACGTCGTCCTTCGCGAAATCCATGATCAGCGGCACGCCCTGCAGCAGCGTCGGATGCCGCTCCGTGGCGAGCTGCACGACGAAATTGGCAAGCCCCTTTTCCTTGAGCCATTGCGGCCGGAGCGCCATCACGGTCCCGATCGTCGCGCCGGCATTGCCATGCACCTCGCCCCGGTCGAGCGCCAGGAACGCATCCGCCTGCCCGGGAAAGCCGCTGACGATCTTCACCTTGGCGTCGAGCAACGTGCGCAGCACGAGCGCGAACGAATGCGTGTCCGCACCCGGCCCCGATGCACCCAGGATGATCTCGCGCTCGCGGATGTCGGCTACCGTCTTGAACCCGGTGTCCTTGCCGGTGACGAGGAAACTCACCTCCCGGCCGTGACTGCCGATCCAGTTGAACTTGACCGGATCGAACTTCACCGCCGGATTGCCGAACAGTGCTTCGAGATAGAGCCCGCGGCCGAACATCCCGATGACGGTGCCGTCCTTGGCAGACGCGTTGTAGAGCTGGTTGGCCGCAACCATGCTGCCGGCGCCCGGCATGTTCTGGATCACGACGTTCGGCTTGCCCGGAATGTACTTGCCGAGATACCGCCCGATCAGCCGCGCGCCGCTGTCGTACGACGCCCCCGCGCCATACCCCACGATGAATGTGATCGACTTACCCGCATAGAACTGCGCCGGGTCCTGGGCATGTGCGGGCGACGCGAACCACGGTAGCGCCCCCACGATCGAAGTCGCCGCAGCAACGATGCCGGCAACCGCGGAACCACCGAACCGATACCCCATGAAGCTCTCCAGATTGACCAACCGAGTGCATAACAGCGACGACTATGCCACCTTACCATCCGCTCCGCGACGCAGCACCTTTCCGGGCAGCGCCCCGGTGTGAACCGCGTTCTCGACGACGATCTCGCCGTTGACGATCACCGTCGTCCGCGTGCCGCTCGGATACTGATGCGGGGACGTATATGTCGCCTGCTCCTTGAAATCGTTCGCGTCGAAGATCGCGACATCCGCACGATAGCCGGCCTTCAGCAAGCCACGATCGGAGAGCTTCAACGCCCGCGCCGTCGCCCCGGTCATCTTGGCTACCGCAAGCTCGAGCGGCAAAAGCCCTTCCTGCCGGCAATAGTGATCGAGCACCCGCGGAAACGTCCCGTAGAACCGCGGATGCGGCATGCCTTGACTGACGGTGCCGTAGGTCGCGACGCAGTTTCCGTCGGAACCCACAAGCGGCTCCGGACGCCGCATCAGCTCGCGCACATCGTCCTCCGAGATCGACGTCACGAGCACCCGCGTCGCTCCCTTGTCGTCGATCATGTAGTCGCACACCGTATCGATGGGATCCTGACCGCGCTCGGCCGCGAGCGAGCCGATCGTGCGCCCCGCGAACTGCGGCAGGTTGGGGGTGATCGAAATGCGCACGTCCTCCCACGAACGGATACGCCCCCAGTTGTTGAGCCCATCGCGCGCAATATCCTCCGCGATCCGTAGCCTGGTCTCCGGCAGGCGCAGACGCGCGATCATCGCATCGACGCCGCCCGCCTGCACCCATTGCGGCATCAGGTTCTTCAGCGGGTTCGAGCCTGCCGTGTAGGGATAAGCATCGCAGTCGATGTCGAGCCCGCGCCCGCGCGCTTGCGCCATCATCTCCAGTGCCTTCCCGACCTTGCCCCAATTGTTCACACCCGAGCATTTGAAGTGGACGATTTCCACGTGCACCCCGCACGTCTCCGCCACCGCGATCGCCTCCTCGACCGACTCCAGCACCCCGTCGGATTCGTCGCGCAGATGCGTGAAATAGGCCGCGTTGTATCGCTTCAGCACATGACCGAATGCCATCATCTCATCCGGCTTCGCGTAGGAGCCCGGCGACGTGAACAACCCCGACGACATGCCGAGCGCTCCCGCCTTGAGCCCATCCTCCAGCAACCCGATCATGTGATCGAGCTCGGCCGTGGTTGGTGCGCGGTTCTCCATCCCCATCGCCATCAGCCGCAGCGTGTTATGCCCGACGAGCATGCCCGCGTTCACCGCCGTCGCCGGAAACGTATCGAGATAATCGGGAAAACTCGTCTCGCGGAATGGCAGCCAAGGCGCGCTCGGCGAGAGATAGTCGGCCAGCAGCTTCACCTTGCCCGGCAACACCGGCGCGACCGAGAACCCGCAATGCCCGATGATCTCCGTCGTCACCCCCTGCCGGACTTTGCTCTCCGCTTTCGGATTGATCGGCAGCGTGAAATCCGAATGCGTCTTGATGTCGATGAAGCCCGGTGCGACCGCAAGCCCGCCAGCCTCGATCACCTTGCCAGCCCTGCCCCCGATCGTCCCCCCGACAGCCATAATCCGCCCTTGCGAGATCGCCACGTCCCCGATCCGGCTCGCCTCACCCGATCCATCGACGATGCGTCCGCCGGAAATGAGAATGTCGTAGTTCATGCGGTGCGCGTCCCGTCGAGAGGTGGTGAAAAGGGGCGGATACTTGCGCCAATCGTCAGCGGGGTCAACGCAGCCTATCCCGAAACAGATCGCCCCCGCGTTGACGCCTGGCCCAACACCCTGCCAAAACCGCGCGGAGGCCAGACCGGATCGGCGCAGCACGCTCGACATGACGGCCCGCTGGAGGAAGACACCCCATGACCGCCAACGTGAAGCGCCTCGCCTACTTCGACAAGTGGGTCGATAACATCGCCCTCGAAATGCTGGGCAAGCGTCCTGAAATCGAACTCATAGGTCTCGACTTCGCGACGGCGGAAATCGACAACTGGCAATCGCTGTCGCGTGCCCACGGCTACCAGGTCCTGCCGCGCGGCGATCTTCGCGAACCCTGGTTCGGCAATGCCGCGCTCCTCGCCCGCTGCCCGCGCCTGCTCGCAATTTCCTCGACTGGCGCCGGCTACGACATGGTCGATGTCGCCGCCTGCACCAAGGCCGGCGTCATCGTCGTCTGCCAGACCGGCACCAACAAGGAAGCCGTCGCCGAACACGCGCTCGGGCTCATGATCGCCCTTTCGAAGAAGATCGGCGTCACCGACAAGGCACTGCGCACCGGCACCTACGTCAACCGCTACGCTTTCACCGGCAACGACCTGCTCGGCAAGACTGTCGGCATCGTCGGCCTGGGCCACATCGGTACGCGCGTAGCAGAACTCTGCAAGGGCCTGCTACGCATGCGTGTTCTCGCAACCGACCCCTATGTCACGGCAGACGGGATCAAACAGCGCGGCGCGGAGAAAGTCGAACTCGCCGAACTCCTCGCGGCATCCGACTTCGTCACCGTGCATTGCCCCCGTAGCGCAGAAACGCTCGGTATGTTCGGCGCGAAACAGTTCGCCGCGATGAAACGGTCGGCATTCTTCATCAACACGGCACGCGGTGGCATCCACGACGAGGATGCGCTTGCCGCTGCTCTCGGCGCCAAGCACATCTCCGGCGCCGGCGTCGATGTCTTCCTGACGGAACCGCCCCCGTCGAATCACCCGTTACTCGCCTTCGACAACGTCATCGCGTCACCGCACATCGCCGGTGTCACCCACGAAGCGATGCACGAAATGGCGCGCGCCGCAGCCGAGCAATGGATCGGACTGTTCGCCGGCGACGTGCCGCCCCGCCTCGTCAATCCGGAAGCCTGGCCCGCTTACTGCGAACGCTTCCAGCGCGAACTCGGCTTCCGGCCGAAATCGCTGCCCTGAGGTCGTCGGCTGGCTGAAATATTCCATTCGGCGATGTGGGGTGTGAACTTCTCCCGTTACGCCACCGCCCCACCTCTCCGTAGCGGCCAACGCTAACTTTTTGAAGTTGTCATGGCCAGCGCAGACGCGCCATCCACGGCTCCACGCCGCCCCCTTCCTTCCGCAGATACCACCAGATGTATGGGATGAATACATCAGCGCGTCGTGGACGGCCGCCTTCACGGCCGTGACGCCACTTGATTGAGGAGGCCCGATCGGAGACCGCAGGACCATCGGGTCAGCCCTTGGCTCAGAACGTGTGCATCCGCCGACGCAATGCGCTATGGGAGGGGTGAATTTCAATCGTCCGCCCGAACGACGCGCGACACCGGGAAAACCAAGATCGTTCTTGAAGAGAGGAAACAGATGACCCGCCCAACAAACACCAAGACCAATTCCATATCGGCAAAGTCGCTGGCCCTATCGATGCTCGCCACCGTCGCCGCCCTTGCCGCCCCGGCGCTCGCGCAGGCACAGGCTTGGCCGACGAAGCCGATCAAGGCTGTCATCCCGTTCCCGCCCGGCAGCACGACGGACGCCATCGGCCGAATGGTGATGGATGAAGTATCCAAGCAGCTCGGCCAGACCATCGTCCCCGAGAATCGTCCCGGCGCATCGACGACCACCGCCACCGGCGCCGTCGCCAAGGCCGATCCGGACGGCTACACGATTCTCATCGCGTCCTCGTCGTACACGGTCGTGCCCTCCACGTTCACGACCCTGAATTACAACGCCGAGACCGATCTCATCCCCGTCGCGATGCTCGCCAACATGGCGAACGTCACGATCGTGCCCGGCAACCGGCCATACAAGACGATCAAGGATCTCGTCGACGCCGCCAAGGCGAAGCCAGGCGCGATGAACTACGCCTCCATCGGCGCCGGCAGCGCCACGCACCTCACCGCCGAGCGCCTGCGCATCAGCGCGAATTTCCAGGCCACCCACGTTCCCTTCAAGGGCACCGCCGAAGCGCTGACCGAGATCCTCGCTGACCGCATCGACTTCTACTGCTCGCCGATCGCCGCCATCGTCCCGATGGT
>CAMDMH010000054.1 GCA_945901835.1 Devosia equisanguinis
ACTACGATTCATACGCCTCAAGTTCGCGTCTCGCACTGCACCGTGGCATAGGGTGAGAAACGCGGGCTAGTGTTCCTTTTGGTTCCGACATTTGCTCCGACGGTGCCGCAAGGGGAAGCAAATGTCGGAACCGGAACACTAGCCGCATGTCTGCCCCCGGCATCTCGCAATGAACGCGAATCGATGGCCGATGGTAGGTGGTGGGCCGGAGCGGAGGCCATGCCCCCCGCCGCCCTTTCCCGTCATTTCTGCGCTGCCGCGCGGTTCATCGGCCGAGCGCGATGAACTCCAGGATCTCGCGCCCTATCGCTTCGTCGCGCGTGTTGAACTGATACGTCATCGACAGGTGGTTGTGGTGCGCCATGCGCGTGAACCGGGGGCATGCCCGATCGCGCTGGCACAGGGCTGAGAGCAGCATCGCGCCTTGCGTGTCGAGATCGGGATTGTCGTATTCGGCAACGATGACGAACGTCGGCAGGCCCTTGGCCGTCTTCAGGTGATTGATCGGCGACATGCCGGCATAGCGCGCGCGGTCCGTGCCGAAGTACGCCTCGAAATTCCTGAGATTGGGATCATCGGGGCTCGGATCGAACAGATAGCGCCCGCTCATCAGGATGATGCCGGCGAGCCCATGTCCTGACTGAGGTTGAGCCTCGCGATGGAACGCATACGTAGCGACGTGCGTCGCACCCGCCGAGTGTCCCATCAGATAGATGCGCGCGGGATCACCGCCCCGACGGCTCGCGTTCTCACGCGCCCACGCCACCGCGCGGCCTAAATCCTGCGCGGCGGCCGGCCATTGCGCATCGGGTGCGAGCCGGTCGGTGCCGTTGATGCCGATCAGCCCCTGGCGCGCGAAATAGGTGGCGATGTTGCCGTAGACTTCTGCGGTCGCGTTGCGCTCGCCGCGCACGTAGGCGCCGCCGTGGAAGTAGAGCAGCATTGGTGCGCCCTTGCTGTCATCCGCCTTTCGCGCCGCGGGCTCGTGCACGTCGAGGCGATGGCGTGGATCGGGGCCATACGCGACATCGCGCGTGATCCTCACGCCGTCTTTCGGAGCGGCCGCGAGTAGCGGCGCATAGACCTCCAAGGTCCTAGCGATGTTGCCGCCGATATCCTTGCCCCAACCGGGCCCGACCTGGCGGAGGCGCTCCTGCACCGCCGCCGGCATATTGGCGACTTGCGCCTGCGCGAGGTGAGACAGCGCGAGATGAGCCACCGCGATCGAGGCGCACGAGAGGCCCGCCATCAGCTTCCGAAATGCAGTGCCCATTTCCCCGCCCCCGTGGCATCCTCGAGTCATCGACGGCAGGATAGCTCGAACGCCGGGCGCAAGGCGAGCGGCACAGCACGGAATGCAATGGGATCGTGCCATGAACGGCGACGAGGACACACGGCCCGCCGGCAGCGCGTTACAGAGCCGACTGTCGCGCGGCCTCGTAGGTGCCGCGCGCGCCATTGCCGATACGATCGTGCCGCTGCTGTGCCTCAACTGCCGATTGCCGCTGGGCACGCACGACGCGCTGTGTGCGGCGTGCTGGCGGCAGGTTCGTTTCATTCGCGCGCCGCTGTGCGATCGCCTCGGCACGCCGTTGCCGTTCGATGGTGGTGCGAGCGGGCCGGTCGTATCAGCGGCAGCCCTCGCCGATCCGCCGCAGTGGGATCGCGCCCGTGCGGTGGCGCAGTTCGGACCGGTCGTGCGGGAGTTGATCCACGGCTTCAAGTACGGCGACCGGCATGACGCGCGCCGCCTGTTCGGACGCTGGCTCGCGGGCGCGGGAACGGAGTTGCTGGCGGACGCGGATTTCCTGGTGCCCGTGCCGTTGCATCGCTGGCGGTTGCTCGGCCGCAAGTTCAATCAGGCGCAATTGCTCGCCGGCGAGATCTCGCGCATCACGCACATTCCCGTGGACCCGTTCGTCCTCGAGCGCGTGAAGTCTACGCCCTCGCAAGTGGGCCTGAGCGAGGCCGAACGCCGGCACAATCTGTCGGGCGCGATCCGCATCGCCGACAAGGCTCGCGCACGCATCGACGGCGCCAAGGTCGTGCTGATCGACGACGTCATCACGACCGGCTCCACGGCCGCCGCCTGCGCCCGCGTCCTCCGCCGCGCCGGCGCCGAACGCATCGACGTGTTGGCGCTGGCGATCGTGACAGACGAGAGCCGCATCGGGGTTTGAGGACCGCCGTGTATTGCTGCCGCCCCTCACCCTGACCCTCTCCCCGCTGAAGGGGCGGGGAGAGGGAATGTGCTCACTCCAGCCGTTCGACGTTGTCGTGCACCCGCCGCTTCAACTCGCCCATGTCGATCTGATGCACGCTGCCTTCGCTCGCGATGTCTAGCGCGTGAGCGGCGGCGGCTCCCATCGCGATGCACGGACCCATCACGCGCACGCTCGATAGGGCGGCGGTGTCGCCGTCGATGCAGCGCCCGGCCGCGACGTAGTTGTCCGTTTCCGGCGACACCAGCGCGCCGAACGGAACGTAGTGCATGTGGTCGTCGCCGAACTGCTCCCAGACGTAGCCTTGCGGCGTGTCGTGCAACTCGATCGGCCACGACGTGCGCGCGATCGCGTCCGGATACTTCAGGCCGGCGCGCACTTCGTCCACTTTGATCTGTTGCCGAGCCGCGATCCACCGCGTCTGGCGGATGCCAGGAAAGCCGTAGCCGCGCACGTTCGCCTTTGCGAACGCGGCCGGGTACTCGCGCTTATGACCGCGCCGAGCACGACGGTGATACCGGCCTTGCGCACCTCTTCCTCGATCCACCGCGACAGCGCGATCTCATCGTACATCACGACGGTGGTGTGCGGCGTCCGGCGGAAGTGCAGCGCGCCCTTAGCGTCGAGATCGCGCAGGATGCCGTCGGCGATGCCGTGCACGGTCTGGAAGCATGAAAGCCCGTTGGAGAAGAAGCCGCAGAACGTGCCGATGATCGAGTTGACGGCCTGTCCGCCGAGCGCGGGCAAGCTGTCGATCAGGGCGACCTTGCGCCCGAGCTTCGCCGCCTCCAGCGCCGCCGAGATGCCCGCGGCCCCCGACCCGATCACGCAGATATCGACATCGACGCGGCTAGGCTCAGCGCCACTCGCGCGACGAACGAGGCGCGTGGCGGTCATCGGTGTGCGGTTGGCGTCGGCTGGCACGTGGTTGTTCCCTCGTAGGGCGGATTAGCGCAGCGTAATACGCCGCCGCGTTGCATTCCCGGTGGGTTACGCGATGCGAAGTCGCATCGCTAACCCACCCTACTTTATGAGCTGCGTCACCCGGTCGATCACCTCTTTCGGCGTCGCGTAGATCCTGTCGACGAGTGCGGCGAGTGTCTCACCGGTCTCCGGCTTCAACTGCAGCTTCGCCTTGGTCACGTCGGCGATGAACTCGGCGTCCTTCATCGTCGCGTTGAACGCATCCCGCAGCATCTTCACGCGCTCGGGCGCCATGCCGGGCGGTGCGATGAAGGGCCGGCCGAGACCTTGCCCGGCATAGAGGAAAGTCAGCGCCTGTCGCTGCTCGTCCGTCTTCGCGAGATCGAGGATGAACGGCACGTTCGGGATTTCCATGTTCTTCGACGCGCCACCCTGGAACAGGTAGCGCAGACGGCCGTCCTTCAGCCATTCGGGCCGCCGCGCCTGCGCGCTGTCGAGGCTTTCGCAGATGCCCTCGACCTCGTTGCGTTCGATCGCGAGGAACACGTCGGACGACGCGTGGAAACCGGTAATGGTGCGGAATCTTGTGCCGAATAGCCCGTTGATCGCCTTCGGATACGTGTAGGTGCCCGTGCCGACGCCGGTGTCGCCGAGGATCACCTCGTGCTTCATCGCATCCTCGAACGAATGCGCCTTGGAGGTCTGGTACACGATGCAGACGTTCGTCTCTGTCGTGGGCGTGCCGATCCAGGTGAGCTTCGTGGAATCGAACCGTGCGCCGGGCGCGCCCGAGAGGGGACCCAACGCTGCGTCCCGCGCCACGATGCCGAACACCGAGCCGTCCTTCGGCGCGACGGAATAGATGTTGTTGATCGCGACGAAGCTGCCCGCGCCCGGCATATTCTGGGCGATGACGTTGGGCTTGCCGGGCAGGTGTTTGCCGATCGAGCGGGCGACGAGGCGGCCCCAGGTGTCGTAGCCGCTGCCGGTGCCGAAGCCGATGACCACGCTGACCTGTTTGCCTGCGAGATCGGGAGCTGGCTGCGCGACCGCTGCCGTGAGATGGCACATCATGCCGGCTGCCCAAACGACGAGGAGTGAGCGGGATAGTGCAGCCATGACGTTCTCCCTGGAGTTTCGGTTCGCTTTTGGTGGCCGGATCCAGGTCCGCATTCGCCGTGTCGGGCCCCCTGCTGTCAAGCCGGCGCGATCAAGCAACGAGCGTCTTGCCGGCCGCGATCCACCAACCCGGATGGACGTCCGCGAGTGATCTTGCAGCACGCGCTGCGGAGGCTGCCGTCGGGTAGACGCCGACGATCGTCGGCCCCGCGCCCGATAGCACGGCGATCTCGCAATCGTCGGTGCCGGCGACCGCTTCCTTGACCACTGCGATGGATGGTAATACGCCCCGCGCCGGACTTTCGAGGTCATTGCCCTCCCGCCGCATCGCCGTGAGCAGGCGCGCCCGGTCGAGCCGCGTTTCCGCGTTCGATGGAGTATCGACATTCTTGCCCAAGGGGCGGGCGGCCAGCGCCTGGAAAACGCGCCGCGTCTTGTCGGCGGGGACGGGCTCGCGGGCATTGACGAGGAGGATGTCGAGGCACGGCAGGTCGAGCGGCCTGATATGCTCGCCGGTCCCGGTCATCAAAGCCGAACGGCTGCCCATGCACACCGGCACATCGGCACCCAAACTGCGCGCGATCGCAGCCCAGTCGACATCGGTGAATGCCGCGTTGCCGGCGCTGCGCATCGCGCGAAGCATCGCCGCGGCATCGGCCGATCCGCCACCGATGCCCGACGCGACCGGCATCCGCTTGTCGAGAACCACGTCCGCATCGAACGGAACGCCCCCGGCTTGCTCTACCATGCGCAAAGCCCGCTCGACGAGGTTCTCGCCGACGATCTCGCGGGCGAAGGGACCTTCCACCGACATCGAAGCGGGACGCGAGGCGGAGCCGGCACCACGCGGCATCACCATGAGAGTGTCGCCGATATCCGCGAAAGCCACGATGCTGTGGAGTTCGTGCAGGCCGTCGGGCCGGCGCCCGAGCACGCGCAGCGTCAGGTTGATCTTGGCGTGCGCCGTCTCTGAGATTGGGTGCATGGGGCGATAGGGAGCACGGGGGCACACCGAAGACGCGACGGACCAAATACCGACGCTTGACGGATCAGCGATGTCACCGCTGCTTATTGAAAGGGCGACACCGTGTTGGTCTGGCGGTCGACCCGCTTGCGCGGCTGCTCGGGCTTCACCGCCTGCTTCGACTTCTTCGCCGGTGGCGCCGCCGCAGCGCGCGCCAGACCGTTCTGAAGTTTCTGCTTGATCTTGACCTCGTCCTCGGGCTCGGGCTTCAGCGAAAGCGCCTGATCCCACTGGAACCGTGCCTCGCGCTCCCGACCGACCCGCCAGAGCGCGTCACCCAGGTGGTCATTGAGAACGGGATCCTCGGGCCGCAGCTCGACGGCGCGCTCGAGATGGCGAACGGCCTTGCGGTAGTTGCCGAGGCGGTAGTGCGCCCAGCCCAGGCTGTCGACGATGTAGCCATCGTCCGGCTTCGCCGCGACTGCCTTCTCGATCATAGCCATGCCCTGCTTCAGGTTGCGGTTCTGATCGATCCAGGAATAGCCGAGATAGTTGAGCACCAACGGCTGACCGGGCGCGAGCTGCAGCGCCCTGAGCAGGTCGGCCTCCGCTGCCGGCCAGTTCTTCAGCCGTTCGTAAGAGGTGCCGCGCGCATACCAGTAGGTCCAGTGTTTGTTCTCCGGCCGCGGCGTCAGCGCGATGACGCGGTTGTAGTAGTCGACCGCCTCCGTATAGCGCTTGTGCGAGCGCATGATGTCACCGAGCGTAACGAGCGGTCGCACGTCGTCGGGTGATTTCTGAGCCTGCTTTTCGAGCAGCACCTTCGCCTCGTCGACCTTTTCCTGAAGGTTCAGGTTGACGGCCTTGCGGACCTCGATGGCGTCCTGCAGGGGGGTATTCGGCGGAATACGATTGTAGGTTTCGATCGCCGCATCGTAGCGCTTGGTCAGTTCGTGCACGTTGGCGAGCGCCGCCAGCGTGAACGCGGAGTCCGAACGAAGCATCAGCGAGATCTGCAGATAGATCGACGCGAGGCTGACGCCGCCTTCGCTCGCCAGGGCCTCGCCCAGACCGTAGAACACTTCGGCATAGCCCTGCTCCGGGCTTTCGATCAGCAGCCGGACGACCTCGTTGCCCTGCAACTGGCCCTGCAGCGCGCGGATCATCGGCTGGGATCCACCGCCGACCTTGTCGAGATGATCCTTGATGATCGACCGGGCGAGTTTCACATCTCCGCCGCTCGCTGCATGCTGGGCATAGGCCAGCGCCAGCCGCGGGGTGCGCGGGTCCTGGCGGAACACCGCCTCGAATTCGCGTGCGGCATCGGCGCGTCGTCCAGCGAGGTCGCTGACCAGGGCCCGATGATAGCGAACGTAGTTCTGGGCTGCTTCCGCAATCCGGAAGTTGCGCAGCACGTCGAGGGCGCCAGCCGAATTGCCTTCGGCGAGCCGCACCCAGGAGCGCGCGAGCGTCGCCGTGAGGTCGCCGATCGGGCCGCCACCGGCCGATTTGATCAAATGCTCGTTGGCCGCCCCGAACTGGCGCTCCTTCATCGCCGCGGTGGCGAGCCACATATGGGCGAGCCGATGCGTGGGCTGGTTGGTCAGAACGCGCTTGGCCAGCGCCGTCGCGCGCACGAAGTTGCCTTCGCCGGCTTCGGCCATGAAGCTGTTCTCGGCCACCTGCGGATCGAACGGATCGCGTTCGAGCGCGCGCCGGTAGAACGTCACGGCCGAAGCCGTATCGTGATGCGAACGGGCGAGCCGCCCCGCCATATAGCTTCCCAGCAGCGAGTTCTTGTGGACCGCGTCGGTCGGCGATTGTTCTTGAGCGAAAGCCGAGCAGGCGAATAAACCGGTCGCAGCGATGGCCGGCATCAGGCGAAGGAGGTGCTTGGTAGGAAATGAGGGGCTCATTGGTCCTCTCTGGGCCTGTCTCCGCGTCATGAAGCTGTCGCGGTACGAGTCGGCATTGCAACAACTTATCCCAAGCATGCGGCGTTGGCGACTCTTCTAGGCCGCCTAAGACATCCGTTTCACCGCTCTTTCGGTACGTCCTGAACGGGCAGGCTGGATCGATCGATTTGGCGTCTATTCTATTGTAAACGATCGAATATTCCTATCGCCTCGCGGGCCGCGGACGAACCGGCCTGCTGTCATGGGGCGGCGAACGTTACGCACAGTCTCGGTCTTCATTTCGACCGTACTGCGGCATGGGCTTGAAAGTGTGCCAAAGAGTGCTGAAGTCGAGCCGATGCGCCCCTACATCCCCGAATAATTGGGGCCGCCACCACCCTCCGGGCATACCCAAGTGATGTTCTGCGCGGGGTCCTTGATGTCGCAGGTTTTGCAGTGGACGCAGTTCTGCGCATTGATCTGGAACGCCGGCTTGCCGTCCTTCTCGACGATTTCATAGACGCCGGCCGGGCAGTAGCGCTGTGCCGGCTCCGCATACTCGGGCAGACTGTAGCGCACGGGCACGGCCGGGTCTTTCAGCACGAGATGGACAGGCTGGTCCTCCTCGTGATTGGTCGCCGAGAACGAGACGCTGGTCAGCCGGTCGAAGGTCAGCACGCCATCCGGCTTCGGGTACTCGATCGGCTTCGACCGGCTCGCTTCCTTGAGCGTGGCATGATCGGCCTTGCCGTGCTTCAGCGTGTAGCCGAGCCCGACGGTGGGGACGATGGTATTGAGCCACATGTCGATGCCGCCGAGGGCGACGCCCAGCCGGGTCCCGAACCGCGACCACAGCGGCTTCACGTTGCGGACAGGCTTGAGGTCCCGGGCGATCGGTCCGTTTTCTACAGCCGTGGCATAAGCCTCTAGCCGGTCGTGCGCGCGACCGGAAGCGAGCGCCTCCGCTACCGCGTCCGCCGCATGGATGCCCGATAGCATCGCGTTGTGGCTGCCCTTGATGCGCGGCACGTTGACGAGGCCCGCCGAGCATCCCAGCAGCGCGCCGCCCGGAAACACCAGCTCGGGTACCGATTGCCAGCCGCCTTCCGTGATCGCGCGCGCACCGTACGCGATGCGCTTGCCGCCCTCGAATACGCCACGGATGGCTGGATGCGTCTTGAAACGCTGGAACTCCTCGAACGGCGACAGATATGGGTTCGTGTAGTTCAAATGCAGCACGAAGCCGACGGAAACGAGATTGTCGCCGTAGTGGTAGAGGAACGAGCCGCCCCCCGTGGCGTTGTCGAGCGGCCAGCCGAACGAGTGCTGCATGAGGCCGGGCTGGTGCTGCGCCGGCTTGACTTCCCAAAGCTCCTTGAGGCCGATGCCGAACTTCTGTGGCTCGCGGCCTTTGGACAGCTCGTAGCGGGCGATCAGCTGCTTCGACAGCGACCCACGCGCGCCCTCGCCGATCAGCGTGTACTTCGCCAGCAGTTCGACGCCGCGCGTGAAAGTGTCCTTTGCCTGGCCTTCTTTCGAAACGCCCATATCGCCGGTGGCGACGCCCCGGACCGCGCCGGTCTCGTCGTAGAGGACCTCGGCCGCAGCGAACCCCGAGTAGATCTCGACGCCGAGCTCCGTCGCCTGCTCGGCGAGCCACCGGACCACGTCGCCCAGGCTGACGATATAGTTGCCGTGATTGTTCATCAGCGGCGGCATCATGAAGTTCGGCAACCGCATTTCGCCGGCAGGCCCCAGATAGAGGAAGCGGTCGTCGGTCACGGCCGTGCGGATCGGGGCGCCCTTCTCCTTCCAGTCCGGAATGAGCTTGTCGATGCCGATCGGATCTATAACTGCGCCCGAAAGAATGTGCGCGCCGGGCTCCGAGCCCTTCTCGAGCACGACGACGGAAATCTCTTGGCCGCGCTGGGCCGCCACCTGCTTCAAGCGGATTGCAGCCGCGAGCCCCGCCGGTCCCGCCCCGACGACGACCACGTCGAATTCCATCGCTTCGCGTGGGGGAAGCTCGTTCGCCTCTGCTGCCATATCGGCTGGGCCTCTGATTGCTCGAAGGAAGGTTTCGGCCGGATTACGTAGCGTAGCAGCAACACGCGTCAAGAACGTCGGTCAGGCCATCAACCGACTTGATGAACGGCCGTTCGATGGATGGGTGAAGATGGGTGAACGTGTCGCGGTCCCGAAAATGAAGAAAGCGGATCCTGCGGGCCCCGCCTTCTTCAGCCGTTCGGCAAATATGAATGTCCAGCGTCCTCAGACGCTCGACTTGACCCAGCTCTCGAGCTTGGCCTTCTGCACCAGCGCGCCGACGTTGCGGTTCACTTCCTTGCCTCCCGCGAACATGATCAGCGTCGGCATCGCCTGGATGCGATACTTCTGGGTGACGTTGGGGTTCTGGTCGACGTCGAGCTTCACGACCTTGAGCTTGCCGGCCATCTCGGTCGCGACCTGCTCCAGTGCCGGCGCCATCGCCTTGCACGGGCCGCACCACTCGGCGAAGAAGTCCACGAGAACCGGCTCTTTCGACTGCAGAACGGTGGTCTCGAAGTCGGCATCGGAAACGTTCTGTGCGGCGCCCATGATATTCTCCTGTTGCAGCAAGTGTTGTCGCAAGTTGGCCGGCTCGTGCTCCGAAGTGACGACCGGGACTGGATGCGCAGCAGCCTTCACTCCTGCCGTACACGATCACCGCGGGTGAACAGGACCTTGCCAGGACCCTGTAGGTAGGAAAGCGACGATCACGCGTCAAGCCGCGCTTTGGCAAGTAACCACAGGTCTCGCTCTGCCGCATCGAGTTGTGCCCCGGGCAATTCCATCAGCCGCGCTCCGTCCGTCCACAGGATGGCGGCGCGGATCGTCTTGTCGGTGTAGATGCGCCTCAGCGCCAGCCGGTAGGCCGCGAGCTGCATGACATAGGCCATGCTCACCTCGGCCGGGTCGAAAGGCGGTGGGCGGTTGGTCTTGTAGTCTATGACCAGCACTTCGCGCTCCAGCACCACCAGCCGGTCCATAACGGCGTTCAGCCGGAGCGGCAGGCCCTTGCCCGTCGGATCCGGGATCTCGGCGACAACAGGCGCTTCCGCCCGGCTGTCGGGCCCGAACGCCGCCGCGAACTCCGGATCACGAAGAAGTGCGAGCACTTCCTCGACGATGTTGCGCCGCACGCCCGGTTTCAGGACATCGCCGCGGCTGTCGGCGAACGCCTCGGCGGCCTCCTGCCAGCGTTCAGACGGTATCGTCGGCAGATGCTCCAGCAGGGCGTGCGTGATGAGACCGCGCTGGAACCGGTTGCTACCCGCAAGTGCTAGCGGCGACGGCATCGCGGACTCGGCCGGCGATGCGCCGGGCGTCGCTACAGCCGCCACGGGGTCACCGGTCTCGTCGACGTCATAGGGCGCGATCCGCGACGGCGCGAGCGGCAACGAGAGATGCGGCTCGCGCGGGGCAGGGCTGCGCGCCCAAGGTGGCGGCTCCAATGCGGTCACGTGTGCGGACGTCAGGTCCTTTGGCTTCGCCGCCGGCACGGATTGGTCGCTCGACAGGCGCAGGACGCGCTGCCCTTTTGCATCGGTTAC
>CAMDMH010000055.1 GCA_945901835.1 Devosia equisanguinis
CGGAAACGTAGAGATCGCTTCCCGAGACGAGCTGGAAGCCGGGGCGCAGCTTCGGCGCGTCGGTCATAAGCTCGATCATGAACTGCCAGTCGAGGCCGGAATCGACGACGCCTGAAAAATTCGCGGCCCGCGGGATCAGCTTCAGCATCATGTCGGTGGTGACTTTCACGCCGGACATATCGTCTGGCGCGTTGTGGACGAAGAACGGCAGTTTCACGGCAGATGCGATGCCTGCGAAGTGCTCGACGAGCATCGCGGGTGGCGGCGTCCAGTAGTAGGGCGTGGCCGAGACGATCGCTGCGGCTCCGGCGCTTTCGGCGAAGCGGGCGAGCGAGGCGGCGATTGCGGTGCCGGAGTCGCTGGCGTGCGCGATGACGGGCACGCGGCGGGCTACGTGTTTGATCACGGCAGCGACCAGCTCGCGCTTCTCTGCGTCGGGCAGGCTGACGCTTTCGCCGACATGCATGGGCGTCGCGATGGCGTTCGCGCCGGCGGCGATGTGGAAGTCGATGAGCCGCGGGAGCAGCTTCCAGTCGACGCGGTTGTCGGCCGTGAACGGCGTCACCGGTGTGTGCACGAGGCCTGAAAGAGGGGTCTGACCCTGCGGGTCTGACCCCGGGGTGCGGCCGGTACTGGTGGTCATTTTCTGTTGTCCCTGCTTGCGGCGGGTTGCGTTATTCCTGGGGTCAGACCCGCAGGGTCTGCCCCCGACCTAACCAACTCACCAGCCGTGCGGTTCGGTGTCCATGACGCCGATTTCTTCGAGCTTTGTGCGGATGTAGTCCTGCCGCTCCTTGGTGGCTGTCGGCAGCGGCGCGCGCGTGGGGCCAACTGGGCGGCCCATAAGCACCATGCCGCCCTTGAGCGAGGAGGGGTACTGATCGCGGAAAAGGTGCCAAAGGATCGTCATCTTGCGCTGTGCTTCACGCGCGCGAGGCCAGTCACCGGCGACGCATGAGGTGTAAAGCTCGGTGCAGAGGTTCGGGCAGATCGAGCCCGCTGCCGAATATGATCCAATGCCGCCGAGCGGAACGGAAGGCAGCAGGAACTCGACGCCGGTGACCAGTGCGAAGTCGGGCCGCAGCTTGAGCGCGAGCCGCGAGATTTCGATGAACTTCTCGGAGTTGAAGCTCGCTTCCTTCACGCCAACGAAGTTCGGCAGCTTCTCGATCAGGCGGGCCATAAGGTCGCCGGTGATTTCTACGCCGTTCAGATAGCTCGGCGAATTGTAGGAAAGAACGGGGATCGAGATCGAGCGGCACAGTTTGGTAAAATAATCCTCGATCGATTCCTGTGTAGGTGCCCACACGTAGGGCGTGATCGCGAGGATGCCGTCGGCGCCGATCTTCTCGGCGTGTTTCGCGAGTGCGAACGTGTCCTCGACCGCCAGGGCGCTGACGTGGACGGTGACGGGGATGCGGCCGGCGACTACCTTCACGCAGGCTTCGGCGAACAGCTTGCGCTCCTCGATCGTCAGGCTGAGGGACTCACCCTTGTGATGCGGCCACGAAATAGCCGTGGCGCCGGTGCGGACGTGGAATTCGAGGACTTTCTCGAAGGTCGCGAGGTCCAGACTGAAATCGGGTTTCAGCGGGGTGACGGGGCTCTGCATCACGCCCTTGAATTTGGCCGCCATCGTTTCCCCCATCGTCTTCGTGCCCGGTTCCGGGCATGCGTTAACGGCTTGCTATCACCACAAGCCGTCGCTGGGCAACGACCGGGCCATGCCTGAGTGAGGGCTGGTGGGTGCGGCAACTCGATCCGGCATCAAAAACAGATCGAGAAGGCAATGGAATTGTCAGAAAGCTGTGCTACATTCTACCGCTTCCAAGGGCGGGCAGGGGTCAATAGCGGCCCCTTTTTCCGTCGTACCGGAGGCACACATTGTCGGGCCATAAACACATCGTTCTGACGTCCCACCCCTCCAAAGGCGGCTATCAGGCCCCGCAGATAAAGTGGGGAGCGGCCACACCCAAGGAGCGCGGCCCCGTCGTCGGCAGCTCCAACAATCCTTCCCAGCGCAACGTGATCGGCGTGCATTCCGGCGCATACGGCGTCTATCGCGCCTTGGCGGTGGCTGCGGGTAAACTCGATCCGATCCATCGTCCGGACCTGACCAACACGTTTCCGCCGATCGAGATCGGGCCGTTTCCGCAATGGTTCGAGCCCGACAAGATCGTGTCCATCGATCCCTGGGGCCATCGCGTCGCGGAAGTGTTCAAGGACGAGATCGCAGCGGGGCTGGACGTCCGGCCGACGATTGCGATCACCAAGGCGCGGATCACGTTTCCGGAAGTCCGCGACGCGCTGGTCGCCAAGCGGCTCGTCTCCGACAATCGCGTGCTGCTGCCTTCAGGTGAAGCGAGCGTCACGAAGATCGCGATCGAGCCGGTTTGGTATCTGCCCGGCATCGCCAATCGGCTCGGCATCAAGGAAGCGGCACTTCGGCGCGCGCTGTTCGAGCATACCGGCGCGATGTTCCCCGATCTCGTGACGCGCCCCGACCACAAGGTGTTCCTGCCGCCGATCGGCAACATCACGCTCTACATCTTCGGTGAGGTGGAGCGGCTGTGGGACGGCAAGGGGGAGATCACCTGCCGGGTACACGACGAGTGCAACGGCTCGGACGTGTTCGGCTCGGACATCTGCACATGCCGGCCGTATCTGGCGCACGGCATCGAGGAGTGCATCCGCAGTGCGCAGAAGGGCGGTGCAGGCATCATCGTCTATAATCGCAAAGAAGGCCGCGCGCTCGGCGAGGTCGTCAAGTTCCTCGTCTACAACGCGCGCAAACGCAGCCAGGGCGGCGACAGCGCGGCGGCTTACTTCGAGCGCACGGAATGCGTTGCCGGCGTGCAGGACATGCGTTTCCAGGATCTGATGCCGGACGTGTTCCACTGGCTCGGCATGCGGCGCATCGATCGCTGGATCTCGATGAGTAACCTGAAGTTCGAGCCGATGCGCCAGCAGGGCATCGAAATCGTGGCGCGCGTGCCGATTCCGGACGATCTCATTCCGCTCGACGCGCAAGTCGAGATGGATGCCAAGAAAGCTGCCGGCTATTACACCGACGAAACGGTATCCAAGCCGGACGATCTCGCCAAGACGAAGGGGCGCGCGCTTGAAGACTACTGAGGCCGTTGCTGCAGCGTCGTTGCTTTCAGCGGCGGCGGTGCGCCAGCGTTGCGGGATGATCTTCGAGGTGGGGCTTGCAGGTAAGCTGCCGCATTTCGAGGTGCGGCTCGACCGCTTGGATGCGGCGGCGGATTTCGTGGCCGAGACGATCCGGCTCAACTATCCCTCGCTGAAGGTGCCGTTCCATTCGCGGTGGCGGCACTTCGTGATCGAAGGTCAGGATCGCTGGCTGAAGGCTGCGGGCGATGGTTCGTTGCCGCCGGGATCGGCAGCGCGGGCGCGTGCGCGGTTCGAACTCGCGATCACGAGTGTGCTGCTCGACGCGGGTGCGGGGCCGGCGTGGCGATGGGCCGAGCCGATTGCCGGGGGCAACGGTGAAGCGAAGTGGACGCACGTCGGACGGTCGGAAGGCTTGGCGCTGGCGAGCTTCGCGTCGTGGGATCGCGGGTATTTCTCGAGCACGCTCGATGAGCCACGCCGTGTCGATGCCGAGGGGCTGCGCACGTTTTCGGCAGACGAGTTGGCGAAGGCGTTCATGGTGCGGGCGGACAATCCGCTCGATGGCCTGGAAGGGCGCGCGGCGCTACTCAACCGGCTCGGCGATGCGATCGCCGCGCGGCCGGATCTGTTCGGAACGGAGGGACGGCTCGGCGGGCTGTTCGATACGCTGGTAGCGCGTGCAGGAATTCTCCCATCCCCACAGGGGGGAGGGGGACAGGTCTCACAAGTGGCGGCGCCCGACATTCTCTGCCTTCTGCTGGAGGCGCTGGGGCCGATCTGGCCGGGTCGGATCACGCTCGATGGCGTCAATCTCGGCGATACGTGGCGGCATCCGGCCGTGGTGGTGGCGGGGCCGACGAATGGGCTGGTGCCCTTCCACAAGCTGTCGCAGTGGCTGTCGTACTCGCTGATCGAGCCGCTGCAGGAGGCGGGCATCGAGGTCGTCGATATCGACGGGCTCACGGGGCTCGCGGAATATCGCAACAGCGGATTGTTCGTCGACCTCGGCGTGATCGAGCCGCGCTCGCCATCGTTGCTGGAGCGCGATCACCATCCGGGCGACGAGGCGATCGTGGAGTGGCGTGCGCTGTCCGTGGTGCTGCTCGATCGCATCGCGCCGCTGGTGCGTCAGAAGCTCGGCGTCACTGCCGAAGACATGCCGCTCGCGTCGGTGCTGGAAGGCGGTACGTGGTCCGCGGGGCGCCGAATAGCCAAGCAGAAGCGCGCCGATGGTGGGCCGCCGGTGCGGATCATCAGCGACGGTTCCGTTTTTTGAAGATCCTCGAAGGAAAGCAAGTCGCATGCATCCGAAGTTGACTGTGGTCGATCATCCGCTAGTGGCGCACAAGCTCTCGCTGATGCGGGACGAGGATACGTCGACGGGCCGTTTCCGTAATCTTGCGCGCGAGCTCGGGCTGCTGATCGGCTACGAGGTGCTGCGCGATCTGCCGTTGGAGTATCGCGAGATCTCGACCCCGATGGGGAAGGCATCGATGCCTTTCATCAAGGGGAAGAAGGTCGTGCTCGTGCCGATCCTGCGGGCGGCGCTCGGGTTGGTCGACGGGCTGCTCGATCTCGTCCCGTCCGCGCGCGTGGGCCACATCGGCATCTATCGCGAGCCGGAGACGCTGACGGCGATCGAATACTTCCTGAAGCTGCCGGAGGACGTGGCGGAGCGGCCGGTGGTGATCGTCAGCGCCGTCATCGCGAGCGGCAATACGGCCATCGCGGCGATCAGCCGTCTCACCGAGCACGGAGCGAAGAACATCAAGCTCGTTTCCCTGGTGTCGGCGCCGGAAGGGCTGGATGCTCTGGCGCGAGCTTTTCCTGGTGTTCCGGTGTTCACGGCCGCAGTCGACGAGCGGCTCGATGAGAATGGCTTCGTGATCCCGGGCCTCGGTGACGCCGGCGACCGGATGTTTGGTACCAAGTAGGTGCCGTTTATCGGACATTTCGGTTTTCACGTAGATGTGCGAAAAGGGCTGCTTCAGCCGTTGCCGGCTGGGCTAGGCCGGGCGTCCGCCTTGGCCCGCCTTCAAGTCATCCATCCGGAGATCCAATGACAATCGGCGTCTCGACGCAAGGCCTCGTGCTGCTTGCTCTGGCCTTGGCGGCGTCCGGGTTCGTCATGGGGTTCCTCGCGGGGCTGTTCGGCATCGGTGGCGGGGCTATCCTCGTGCCGGCGCTGTACGAGGCGTTCCGTGCGATCGGTGTCGATCACGACGTCCTGATGCATCTGTGTCTGGGTACGTCGCTCGCCGTGATGGTGCCGACGACGATCACGTCGTTCCGGTCCCATCGCGCCAAGGGGACCGTGGACGAGGCGTTTCTGAAGCGTGTTGCGGTGTGGATCGTGCTGGGCGTCATCATCGGCGCGCTGATCGCGCGGGTTGCGCCGAGCCGCACGCTGCAATGGATCTGGGCCGTGTGCGGGGGCCTGCTCGCGATCAAGATGGCGTTCAGCCGGGACGAGTGGGTGATCGCGAAGGATGTGCCGAAGTCATGGGTGACAGAGGCGGTCGCGCTGATGATCGGGCTCGCCTCGACGCTGATGAGCATCGGCGGGGCGTCGATCATGGTGGCCTTCATGACGATGTTCGGCCGGCCGCTGATGCCGTCGATCTCGACCAGTTCGGGGCTGGGGCCCTTGATCGCGATACCAGGTACGATCGGTTTCATCTGGGCGGGTTGGGGGGCGACGAATCTGCCGCCGTTCTCGATCGGCTATGTCAGTCTGCTGGGGGCGGCGGTGATTGTTCCGGTGAGTGTCTACGCCGCGCCGATCGGGGTGCGGGTGGGCCATGGGCTGCCGAAGCGAAAGATGGAGGTCGCGTTCGCCGCGTTCCTCGGGCTGATGTCGCTGCGGTTTCTAGTGGGGGCTATATTCGATTGAGACCACGTCGCGCCGGGCACAAAGCGAGCGGGCCGACGCGATGGCTTTATTCGCCGCCTTTACGAAATCAGCGAGTTCGTCGGCGCCGAACGGCGAGTAGCTGCAGGGTATGGTCAATGAGATCTTGCTTCCGTCGGTCAGCCAGAGATCCGTCCATGCGTCCAAGTCGGAGACTGTAGAACCCGCCTCGAAGGCCGTCATGTTCGTTGTCATCCGCAATTCTTCGACGGCGGCCAGCTTCAAGCGATGTTCGACGGTTCTGACGATGTAGCCCTGCTGAACGTTCAGGCAGCCTTTGTCCGCGTCGATGACTACGGTGAGATAACAGACGAAACTCGCCTCCATGTAGGCCCAGCCACCAGCCAGAAGCATCGAGGCAAGGATGACTTCCGTCTTGTGTGAGCCGTTATAGGGCAGAAGCTCGCTGGCCACGATCGCAACCACGATCAGCAACAGCAATGTTCCGATGAAGCGACCCAAGGGGCGGCCCCGACCAAGGCCCAGCACCGTCTGGCTGTCCGGATTTACCTGTTTCTTCATCGCCATGTTGACACTCCTGGGTCAAATCTCGACACCGAACATGCCGAAGGCGGACCGAATACGCTGTTCCGGTCGGTACATCTCGGAGGCAGCATGGAACTTGCTCAATGATGGGGATCACTGGCCTGGAACCGTCACGACACGGTCGGGCCGACATCCAATCGTCTCAATGTGGAGCAGGTCATGTTCGAGCGCGGCAGGATCGACAACCGGGCGGCGGAGCCCACTCCCGTTCCGGTGGAGCTGGAGTTGCTCGACGGCAGCATCGCCAAGGGCAAGCTGATGGTGGCGTCGGGGCATGCGCCGCTCGATGCGATCAACAATGCGGGCGGGTTCGTCGAGTTCGTGCCGTATGCCGGCGAGTCCAGGCTGATCGCCAAGTCCACCATCGCGTCGATCAAGCTCGTTGGCGTGCCGCGCGCGCCGAACCTGCGGCCCCGGACCGGCATCACCGACGACTTCGATCCACACACGATATTGGGCATCTCCAGCGACAGCACGTGGGACGATATCCGTGCGGCGTATGTGCAGCTTTCAAAGGCGTATCATCCCGATCGGTATTCCTCTGCGAGCCTGCCTCTGGAAGTCGGCGAGTATCTCGAGGCGATGGCGCGGCGGGTGAATGCGGCCTATGCTGCGCTGGAGGCCACGGAGCGAACCGCAAAGCGCTTCCGGTCCGATCTGTCGCCCGCCGTCTACATGTCGCGGGCGCGGTGATTGAGGACAAATCGCGAGCTATCGGAGCTGTGATTGGCGATCGACCGCAGACACGTTCTGATCGGTGTTGGAGCCGGCATCGGCGCGACGCTCGGTTCTGGCGCGGGAACTTCCAGCGCGACGGGTGAGACCATGCACATCCGCAAGATCCCCTCGACGGGCGAGGCGATGCCGGTCGTCGGGTTCGGCACCTGGCAGACGTTCGATATCGGGAACGATCGAGCCGAAAGGGCACAGCGGCGCGAGGTACTGGAGGCGCTGTTCGCTGCCGGCGGACGGATGAGCGATTCATCGCCGATGTATGGCCGTAGCGAGGCCGTGGTCGGCGATCTCCTGGCCGTGATGGGGGCGCGAGACAAGGCATTCCTGGCTACCAAGGTCTGGACCTCGGGCGAGAAAGCCGGGCTCGCGCAGATGAAGGCGTCGTCCGACAAAATGCGGGCGCCGGTCATCGATTTGATGCAGATCCACAATCTCGTGGACTGGCGCGTGCACCTGAAGACACTTCGCGCGGCCAAGGACGCGGGCCGGTATCGCTATATCGGCATCACGCACTACACGGTGCCCGCGCTCGACGAGTTGGCGGCGATCTTGAAGAACGAGAAGCTGGACTTCGTGCAGATGGGCTATTCGCTCGCGACGCGGGCGGCAGAGCAGCTGTTGCTGCCGGTTGCTCAGGAGCGCGGCGTGGCGGTGATCGCAAATCAGCCGTTCGACAGTGGAACGATGTTCGCCAAAGTGAAGGGCAGGCCGCTGCCGGAGTGGGCGGGCGAGATCGACTGCACGAGCTGGGCGCAGATCATGCTCAAGTATCTGATCGGCCATCCCGCGGTGACGTGCGTCATTCCGGGGACCGCGCGGCCCGATCACGCGAAGGACAACCTCGCGGCGGGTGTCGGGCGGATTCCGGATATGGCCCAACGCCGGCGGATAGCCGAGGCGTGGGATCGGTTTTAGGGCTGCGCTTACCTGTTCCTATCCATCTCCGGCCGCTTCCGAGTATCACCCCACCCCCGCCCCCTCCCCATTCAGGGGAGGGGAGAAGTGTCCAGCCGACGGAGCGAGTTCGGGCCACACCGGGTGCTATTCGGGCGCATGCGTCTTCGGTTGCTGTTGACGGCATCGGGGGTAGCCAGCAATCTCGCATCGAGACTTCAGAGGGCGGGAGGAATTCGACATGTGCATTTTCTGTGGGTCCAAGTCGCACGTGCCGGTAAAGAGCGTTTCGAGTGTTACGGGTGCAGCGCCGCTCAGCCGCCGCAGCTTCGTCTCGAACGCGGCGGCTTTCGGTGGGCTCTATGCGAGCGCCAAGGTGCTCGGGCCCGTCGATGCCAACGCGCAAGGGGCACCGGTGGGGCGCGCCGATTTCGTGATCGAGAACGCGAAGATCATCACGCTCGATCCGAAGAATCCGATCGCCGACGCGATCGCAGTCCGAGGCGACACGATCATTGCGGTAGGACAGCGCCGCGACATGGCCGGCCTCGTACAGCCGGGCACGAACGTCATCGATGCGGGCAAGCGGACGATCGTTCCCGGGCTCAACGACAGCCACACGCATTTCATCCGCGGCGGTCTCACTTACAGCCAGGAAGTGCGCTGGGACGGCGTGCCGTCGCTGACGATCGCACTGCGGATGCTTAAGGAGCAGGCCGCGCGCACGCCGGCGCCTCACTGGGTGCAGGTCGTGGGCGGCTGGACGTATCATCAGTTCCGCGAGAAGCGGCTGCCGTCGCTGGCCGAACTCAACTTGGCGACGGGCGACGTGCCGTGCTTCGTGATGCACATGTACGATCGCGGCATGGTCAATCGCGCGGGATTGCGCGTGCTCGGCTGGAACAAGGATACTCCCGATCCGTTCGGCGGTGTGCTGGCGCGTGATGCGCAAGGCAACCCGACGGGCATGGTGATCTCGACGACGTCTCTTGCGAGCTTGCTCGGCGTGTTCGCGAAGGTGCCGAAGCTCGGGTCGGAAGAGCAGATCCTGTCGACGCGGCACATGATGCGGGAACTCAACCGGCTCGGCGTCACGAGCCTGATCGATGCTGGTGGCGGTGGCCAGAACTATCCGGAGAACTATGCGGCGACGGCGAAACTCGCGGCCGACAAGCAACTTACGGTGCGGATCGCCTACACGCTGATGGCGCAGCGGCCGGGGCGTGAGATCGAGGACTATCAGACCTGGCTGAAGGCGGCGAAGCTCTATGACGGCGACGACTATTTCCGGCTGATCGGGGCGGGTGAGTACACGGTCTGGGCCGCCGGCGACAACACCAACTTCGCGCGTGATCCCGTGATCCAGCCGCCGATCATGGAAGAGAAGCTGACGGAAGTGATCAAGTTCCTCGCCTCCAACAACTGGCCGTTCCGCATGCACGCCAGCTTCGACTACACGGCGAAGCGCATTCTCGGCGTGCTCGAAAAGGTTCATGCCGAGACGCCGATCGACAAGCTGCGCTGGGGCCTGGAACACGCCGAGGGGCTGTCGGTGAGCACTCTCGAGCGGATACGGAAGCTGAACGGCAGCCTCGGGCTGCAGAACCGCATGTCGCTCGACGGTGAGGCCTACGTATCGAAGTGGGGCGTGGAAGCCTCCGAGGACGCGCCGGCGTTCAGCCGCATCAAGGACATGGGCATTCCGTTTGCACTCGGGACCGATGGTAATCGGGCGGCGAGCCACAACCCGTGGTCGGGCATCGAGTGGCTGGTCACGGGGCGGACACAGGGCGGGTTCAAGCATCAGGCCGACCGCAACCTGATGAACCGCGAAGAGGCGCTACGCGCGTATTCGGCGCAAGGGGCTTGGATCAGCGGCGAGGAAAACAAGAAGGGGACGCTGTCGGTCGGCAAGTGGGCCGATCTTGCGATCCTCGCTGAAGACTACATGACCGTGCCGGCGAACCGCATTTCGCAGATGCAGGCCATGCTGACGATGGTCGGCGGAAAAGTCGTTTATGGGGCGGCCGGTTACGCCGCGCTCGCGCCGGCACCGCTGCGGGTTTCGCCGGACTGGCTGCCGATCAATCACTATGCCAGCTTCTCGCGCCTCGCGTCACTCGAGGACAAGGATCCGACAGGAATCCGCCAAGCGCAGATGATGATCGAAGAAGCGATGCCGACGGTGATCGGCACGGACGGCCAGCGCTGGACGATGGGGTGTGGTTGTGGGCTGCTGTAATGTCGATCGTGGGTGGTTCGCACAATTGGACTTGCGTCCCCGGACGAGTGTTCTGACCGACAGGTCGGAGCGCGAAGTGCCGGGGTCTTTATACCGTCGGCCCTAAGTTCCTATTCGTGGAATCCACGGATAGGAACACAGTGATTTGATCCGTCCAGTCTCGGCCTTGAGTCGATTCCAGGCGGTGCAGGCGGCGTCGACGATGGCGTCGTAGTCGTCGTGGAGACGGTGCGAGAGGA
>CAMDMH010000056.1 GCA_945901835.1 Devosia equisanguinis
CTCTCGCACCGTCTCCACGACGACTACGACGCCATCGTCGACGCCGCCTGCACCGCCTGGAATCGACTCAAGGCCGAGACCGGACGCATCAAATCACTGTGTTCCTATCCGTGGATTCCACGAATAGGAACTTAGGGCCGACGGTATCACAACGCCTACATGCGGGACGACGAGGTGGTGGCGAGTGTCGCTGACCATCTGGCTTCGGGATGGAAGAAAACGCCGTGATGTCGAGGGCGGCGGGAGCGATTGCCGGATTCTGGTCGATGCTGGCTACAGTATCGAGCGCGTGGTGCCGATCGATCAGTTCGTATGGAGCCCGCACCTGGAGGCGGTGGCGGTGTTGAGGCGGGGGAAGTAGGGGCAGGCCGATTGGAGCGGGGACGC
Source organism: Devosia equisanguinis (assembly GCA_945901835.1). Classification (GTDB taxonomy): domain Bacteria; phylum Pseudomonadota; class Alphaproteobacteria; order Rhizobiales; family Hyphomicrobiaceae; genus CAMDPA01. The sequence goes on from CAMDMH010000056.1 coordinate 388, forward strand.
CGACGTCGCAAGTCCCCCCACCGGCCCTTCTTGATTCGCCAGCAGTCGCAGGACGGGCCACCTCCCCCACAAGGGGGGAGGGACGTCAACGGCGTACTCAGCCGGCCAAGCGCTCCAGCTCGCCTAGGATGGTTTTGCCCATGTCGGTCGTGCCGACCGAGCGCATGTTGGGCTGCATGATGTCGCCGGTGCGGAAGCCCTGCGCGAGTGCGTTCGAGATCGCCTTGTCGACCATGTCGGCTTCTTTCACGAGGCCGAAGGAGTAGCGCAGCGCCATGCCGAAGCTGGCGATGGTGGCGATCGGGTTCGCTTTGCCCTGGCCTGCGATGTCCGGCGCGGAGCCGTGCACGGGTTCGTAGAACGCCTTGCGGGCACCGTTCTTGTCGGGGGCGCCGAGGGAGGCCGACGGCAGCATGCCGAGCGAGCCGGTCATCATGGCGGCGGCGTCGGAGAGAATGTCGCCGAACAGGTTGTCGGTGACGATCACGTCGAACTGCTTGGGGTTGCGGATCAACTGCATGGCGCAGTTGTCGGCGAGGATGTGGTGCAGCTCGATGCCCTGGCCGTGCTTCTGGTGGGTGTCGATGACGACTTCCTTCCACAGCACGCCGGTCTTCATCACGTTGTTCTTCTCGGCGGAATGGACCTTGTTGCCACGCGTGCGGGCGAGGTCGAAGGCGACGCGGGTGATGCGCTCGATCTCGTGGGTCGTGTAGACCTGGGTATCGACCGCGCGCTTCTCGCCATTCTCCAGCGTGACGATCTCCTTGGGCTCGCCGAAATAGACGCCGCCGGTCAGCTCGCGGATGATCAGCATGTCGAGACCTTCGACGACTTCACGGCGCAACGTCGAGGCCTCGGCCAGCGCCGGATAGCAGATGGCGGGGCGCAGGTTGGCGAACAGGTCGAGTTCCTTGCGGATGCGCAGGAGGGCCGCTTCCGGGCGATGCTCGTAAGGCACCTTGTCCCACTTCGGGCCACCGACTGCGCCGAACAGGATGGCGGAGCAAGAATGCGCCTTCTTCATCACCTCCTCGGTAATGGCGACGCCGTGCTTGTCGAACGCGCTGCCGCCGGCGAGGTCGCTGTCGGTCGTGAACTTCACCTTGTTCGACTTCTTGTTGAAGAAGTCGATGAAGCGCTCCACCTCGGCCATCACCTCCGGGCCGATGCCGTCGCCGGGGAGAAGCAGGAGGTTCTGGGTGGTGGCCATGGTGCGGTCCTTCGCGTTCGTGTGGGCTATTGCTGGCGGGAGTGCTAGCCGGTGACGGGGATTAGGGCAACCGGAAGCCGCGGAAATCAGGGACACACACCATTTCCTCGCAAAGCAGCGTGGAAAGGCACCCACCAGATCGGAAATGGTGTGTGTCCCTGATTTCCTTCAGGCGCAGGACGTGCAGTGGGCGTCCTGGCCGACGAAAACGGGGGCGAAGCCGCCGCCGCGGGTGCGGAAGTTGGTGGTCTGGCCTTCGTAGATGCGGGCGGCGACGAGTTGAACGTCGCCAGCGTACGCGTAGTTGCGCAGGTCGACCTTCATGTTGTGGACCACGCCGTCGACGGAAATGGCGCGGGCGCTGGGCGGCACGATCTCCTGTGCCACGTAGCTGCCCGACAGGATGTCCTCCCAGACCTTCCGGGTGATCTTGTCGCCGCGGTAGGCGGCCTTGCTGCCGAAACCGGCGCAGGGGCTGAAGAACAGCTTGTTGCGACGTGCCCAGAGGTCGTCGGCTGCGGCGCGGGAGACGAGTTCTGTGCGGGGGATGCCACCGGCCAGAGCTTCGATGAGGTCGCGAGCGATGCCGATTTCGCGGAGGCGGGCGGGGTCGCTCAGGAGGACGAGGTTGCGTTTGTCGGCGAAGAGCGCGTGCGCGCGCGGGTTCGGGGTGATCGCCGCGGCGTGTGAAAGGTAGGCTTCGCGTAGAGCGCTGCTTGCGGGCGTCGCGAGGGTGAAGTCGGTCAGTCTGTTGTAGACGAGGTCGATGATCTGGTCGGCGTGCCAGAGCTGCTTGCCGTCTTTCAGGGTGAGTTCTTCGGGGGCTGCGATGACGGCGGTCAGTCCGTGCTTCTGGAAGAGCCGCTGGAACAGCACGAACTCCGGGTAGAGATACTGTGCAGCCGGGGTTTCATCTGAAATGGCGATAGATCGCAGTGGTCCGGTGCGGCCCAGCAGTTTCCATTCCGCTCTGAAGCTCGTGACGAAGTGCTGCTCGATATCGCTGATGCGCTCGGGCAAGCCGGCGGCGATTTCCATCTCCGAGCAGCAGGCGCGCTGGGCCATCAGGAGATAGGCGTTGATGAGCGCGCCGCCGGCGTTGGTGTTGATCTCTATGAGGCGAGGGCCGATTTCACCGATATGGAAGTCGTAGCCCATGAATACGCCGATGGGGCCCGTGTCGATGCGCGCGATCTGGGGGGCGTAGGACAGGACGGCTTCGCGGTAGGCGGGCTGCCGCGCGACGGTCTCGATCGCGTGGATCGTCTCGCGCATCTGCCGGGCATGGTCGGCGGACAGGAACATCGGCTGAGCGGAGAGAAGGTGCGGGTGCGTCTCGGCCAGCTCGCGGCAGAATGCGGGATCACCGACGATCGCCTCGGCGGCCCGGCACAGAGCCGCGACGTCGAGGGTGATGCAGGTGCAGGCCGTGTTGAGGGTTTCGATGCCGCTGTGGGGTACTTCGCTCATGTTGGCTAACTGATGCCGATGATCGCGGGCCGCATGCCCGGTGCGATCACCCTAGAGCAGTATCCGATCACACGCGATCGCCATTGGCGATCGAATGATCGGATGGAACTGCTCTAGTCTTATGATTTTAGAGCATCTTTATCCGACCTGGGAATCGCGAATGCGATTCCGTCAGGTCGGATGATGCTCTAGCACGAGCTTGCCGGCGGCAATGAGGGCTGCGCCGGCGCAGACGCCTTTCCAGGCGGTGTTACCCGTGCGGAAGAAAACGGCGACTCCCAATGCGAAAGCGGCGAGGCGCAGCCACAGGGGGATGCCGGCCAGTGCGCCCGACGGGAACAGCAGGAGGCGCGCGGCCAGCGCTGCGACGAGCGAGGTCGAGACGTACTTGACCCACTTGAAGATCTCGTCGTCGGGGTTGAGGTGGCGACCGAGGATGTAGCCCGCCCAACGCCACGGCTCGTGCACGAGTACGGCGATGGCGAGCATGGTGAGGAAGCCCGAAAAGCCGCTCATCGCTTAGCTCGCCCGTACGCATAGGCGATGGTGCCGCCGACGAGGCCGGCGACCAGTAGATCAAGATCGGGCGAGACGAGGTAGACGAGCGGGCCGATCACAGCGCCGAGGCCGATAGCCAGCCAGTCCGCGCGTTGAAACGCAGTTTGCATCATCGACATCACGAAGTATGCCGGTGTGAAGAACAACAGCGCACCGGTGAGCGCGACGGGAACGCTGCCTGCAATCAAGAAGCCGACGGCGGCACTGATCGCGGTGAAGCCCATGAAGGTCGCGCCGAAACCGATGAAGTGCGACAGGCGCAGGTGCGGCGGCAGCGGTCCGAGGCGTCGGTTCGCTTCGATCCAGGCCGTCACGGCGACGAAGTGTACTGCCATCACCTCACGCCAGCGGCGGCCCTTGTAGTCGGTGATGAAGGGCGTAACCGTCACCGCCATCGGCAGCAGACGAACCGACGTGAGCGTCACGGCGAAGGCTGCGGTCAGGATCGGTGCGCCGCGGCCAAGCTCGGCGGCCAGGATCACCTGCGCGGGCAATGCGTAGAAGATGAGCGAGGACAAGATTGCAAAGTCGATGCCGAGCCCGAGATCGCGAACTAACGCCCCGAAACCGATCGATCCGGCGATGAGCACGTAGCCTGCGATGCCGAATGCGGCCCTGAAGCCACGAAACAGCGCTTCGGTCTGGCCCGCGGTGGCGGAACAGGCGGGCGTGGCGTCGGTCGGCGACCATTCGGTGGTTTGGGCGGCGGGTTCGGCTGAGGGTTTGTCGGTCAAGTTGGCTTCAATCGGACGGCGTTGCGTTGGTGCGGGATAAGCGCGTGCGGCGTCCGGCTCACTCGGCTGGATGGGCCTTGGGCGGTGCGGTTTGGCCGGGCGCGGCCGTGTTCGGGCGCGAAACGAGACCACGGATCACGATGCAGAAGACCGGCGTGAAGATCAGGCCGAAGAGCGTCACGCCGATCATGCCCCAGAACATCGCGGTGCCGAGCGCCACGCGCATTTCAGCACCGGCACCGACCGCGGTGTAGAGCGGCATCACGCCGAGGATGAAGGTCAGCGACGTCATCAGGATGGGACGTAGGCGGAGGCGGCAGGCCTCGACAGCGGCGGTGACGCGGTCCTTGCCGAGATCCTCCTGCTGGCGTGCGAATTCGACGATCAGGATCGCGTTCTTGGCGGCGAGACCGATCAGCACGACGAAGCCGATCTGCGTGAGGATGTTGATATCGAGGTTATGCAGGCGAACGCCGAACACGCCCGAGAACAGGCACATCGGAACGATCAGGATGATGGCCAGCGGCAGAGCCCAGCTCTCATAGAGGGCGGCGAGAGCGAGGAACACGAAGACGATCGACAAGGCGAATACCCAGTAGCCCGTGGTGGATGCGCGGCGCTCCTGGAACGAGAGGTCGGTCCATTCGTAGGTGATGCCCTGCGGCAGCGTGCGCGCTGCCAACTCATGCATGATGTCGAGGGCCTGTCCGGACGACACGCCGGGCGCGCCCTGGCCCGATATCTCGACGGTTGGGAACAGGTTGTAACGCGGCAGGCGCTCCGGCCCCATCTGCAAGTTGAACGAGACGAGCGAGCCGAGCGGCACCATCGCGCCATCTGTGGAGCGCACGCGGATGTTGGCGACGTTCTCGGGATTGGTGCGGAAGTCGCCATCGGCCTGGGCGGTGACGCGGTAGGTGCGTCCGAACATGTTGAAGTCGTTGACATAGGCAGAGCCCATGTAGATGCGCAGCGCTTCGAAGATGGCGCTCAGCGGCACGCGCAGCATCTGCGCCTTCTCGCGATCGACATCGACGAACATCTGTGGCGTGTTGGTCTGGAAGGTCGTGAAGGCGTTGCGGAGCAGAGGATTGGCGTTGGCTTCGCGGATCAACTCGCCGGCGACACGGCTCAGCTCGGCCGAGCCGTAGTTGCCGCGGTCCTGCAGGCGCATGGCGAAACCGGATTGCGAGCCGATACCGCGCACCGGGGGCGGTACGAACACCAGCGTCATCGCGTCCTGGATCACGGAGAGCCTGCGGCGCAAGTCGTTCGCGACGGCGTCGACGCTCTGGCCCTTGGTGGCGCGGAGGGCGTGGTCGTCGAGCACGGTCCAGATGGCGCCCGCGCTCGGCGAAGACGTGAAAGTCGCGGCGTTGCGGCCGGCGAAGGGCGCGGTGTTCTTGACGCCGGGGGTGTTCAGCGTGATCTCGTTGGCCTGGGCCAGCACCTTGTCGGTGCGCTCGAGCGAGCTGCCGGGCGGCAACTGAACCGAGACGAACATGATCCCGCGATCGAGGGCCGGAATGAAGCCGGTGGGCGTGGCGCGGGTCATCCACACGGCGAGGCCGATGAGGCCCGCGTAGCACGTCAGCATGAGGATACTGCGCCGCGAATTGGTGCGGACCATCCGGCCGTAGGCATTCGCAAGGCCATCGAACGCCCGGTTGAACCCGGAGAAGAACAGCTTGACCGGCGTCATCAATATCGCGCCCAAGCCGTGCTTTTTTTCTTCGTCGTGCCCGTGCGGCTTGAACAGGATTGCGCACAAGGCGGGCGACAGGGTGAGCGAGACGAATGCCGAGATGATCGTGGCAGACGCGATGGTGACGGCGAACTGCTTGAAGAAGGTGCCGGTGATGCCGCCGATGAAGGCGGCCGGGATGAACACCGATACGAGCACGATGGCGATGGCGATGACGGCGGTGCCGACCTCGTTCATCGTGACGCGCGCGGCTTCGAGCGGCGACAGGCCTTCGCGCAGCTTGCGCTCGACGTTCTCGACCACGACGATCGCGTCGTCTACAACGATGCCGACAGCGAGCACGAGGCCGAACAGCGTCAGCGTATTCAGCGAGTAGCCGAGTGCGAGCATCACGGCGAAGGTGCCGATCAGCGAGATCGGAATGGCGACCAGCGGGATGACGGTTGCGCGCCATGTCTGGAGGAAGACGAGCATCACCAGCACGACGAGTGCGATCGCTTCGAGGATCGTCTTGTTCAGCTCATGCGACGAGATCTCGATGAACTCGGTCGTATTGTAGATGATGCGGTATTCGAGGCCCTTTGGGAACCGTTCGGCGAGGGCATCGATCTTGGCCTTGATGGCGCGCGCCGCTTTCAGCGCGTCGGTGCCGGGTGTCTGCGTGAGAATGATAACGGTCGCGGGGTTGCGGTCCTGATAACCGTAGTTCGAATAGTTCAGCGCACCGAGTTCGACGCGGGCGATATCCTTCACGCGCACCGTCCGGCCTTCGGCGCCGGCCTTGACGATGATGTTCTCGAACTCGGACGCCTCGCGCAGCCGGCCCTTCAGCAGCAGGGGGACCTGGAATGCGCCGGTCGTGCGGGTCGGTGGTTCGCCGATGGCGCCGCCGGTAGCCTGGATGTTCTGCTGCCGCAGCGAGGCGAGCACCTCCTCGGCCGTCATGCCGAGGGCCGCGATCCGCGTGGGGTCGAGCCAGATGCGCATCGAGTATTCGCGCGCACCGAACAGCAGCACCTGGCCGACGCCTTCGATGCGCGCCAGCTCCTCCTGCACGTTGAGGATCGCGTAGTTCGAGATGTAGACCTGATCGTAAGTGCGGTCGGGTGAAATCAGGTGGATCGACAGCAGGAAGTCGGGCGAGACCTTGCGCACGCTGAGGCCGCCGCGGCGGACCTCCTCGGGAAGTCTGGGCTCGGCGGCGGTGATGCGGTTCTGGACCAGCACCTGGGCGCGGTCGATGTCGGTGCCGAACTCGAAGGTGACACGCAGGTTGAGGCCGCCGTCGGCGGTGGCCTGCGAGTACATATAGATCATGCCCTCGACGCCGTTGATCTCCTGCTCGAGGACAGCGGCGACGGTGTCGGCCACCGTCTGGGCGCTGGCGCCGGGAAACGTCGTCGTGATCTGGATCGAGGGTGGTGCGATTTCCGGCAGCTCGGAGACCGGCAGTCGCGAATAGGCGAGCCCGCCGATGATGAGGATGAACAGCGACAGCACGCTGGCGAAGATCGGCCGGTCGATGAAGAACTGCGACGTCTTCATTCAGTTGATCCTCGAATGCGGGAGTGTGCTGGGCGCCGGCAAGGATTGGCCGGTACAGAGCAGGCTGGTTGGAAGCGTCGAGTTAACCGCGCGAAACGCTATTGGGAGGAATTGGGGCGCGGCGCGGGGGAACTGCCGGTGGCGTCGGTGACTTGCAGGACTTCGCGCGTCGGCGTGACCTTCTGTCCGGGGCGGGCGCGCTGGAGGCCTTTGATGACGACCCAGTCCTCGCTCTTGAGCCCGCTTTTCACGACGCGCAGCCCTTGCGCGATCGGTCCCTGGACGATCACGCGGCGCTGGACCGTGCCGTCGTCGTCCACGACGAGGACGAATTTGTTGGCCTGGTCCGTGCCGATCGCGTCATCCGGCAAAAGCATCGCCTGATAGGCTGCGGAGCCGGCGACGCGAACGCGGGCGAAGAGGCCCGGCGAGAACAGTCCGCTGGCGTTCACGACAGTCGCGCGTACGCGCAGGGTTCCGGTCTGGGCGTCGAGGCGGTTGTCGGAAAAGTCGATCGTACCGCGATGGGAAAAGCCCTTCTCGTCGGGCAGTCCGATCTCGACGACGGCACCGGATTCGCCGGCGACGGCCTTGGCACCGCCGATCGTCAAGCGGCGATACTTGATCGCGTTCGCCTCGCTCACGTCGAAATAGAGATGGATCGGATCCTGAGAGACGATCGTCGTCAGCAGCGTCGGCGTCGCAGCGCCGCCACCGCTCACGTAGTTGCCCGGCGTGATCACCGATCGCGACATGCGGCCGCTGATCGGCGCGGTGATGCGCGTGAACGAGAGATCGAGCTCGGACGTGCGCAGCTTCGCCTCGGCGACCTTCACCGCGGATTCTGCTTCGCGCTTCAGATTGGAGCGGTCGTCGAAGACCTTCTCGGACATCACCTTGGTGACCACGAGCGGGCGGCCGCGATCGACATCCTTGGAGGCGTTCTCGACCTTGGTCTGCGCCTGCGACAGCTCCGCGCGCGCTTGATCGGCGGCGGCCTCGAACGGACGGCGGTCGATGGTGTAGAGCAGGTCGCCCTTGGCGACGATCTGGCCGTCCTTGAAGTGGACCTGGTCGAGATAGCCGGCGACGCGGGCGCGGACCTCGACGGCGGCGGCGGCTTCGAAGCGGCCGGCGTATTCGTCCCAGTCGGTGACTTCGCGCGATGCCGGCTTGGAGACGGTGACCGCGGGTGGCGGCCCGCCGGCAAGGCGGCGGTCGGCACTCGAGCCGCGCTCCGAGCCTAAGGCGAAGATCCTGAGGACAGCATCGAACGGGCCGCCCGAGCCGGATTTGTCGCTTTGTGAAGACGGGGTGAAAGCATAAACGCCGACGCCGATGACTGCCGCGAGAGTGCCCAGGCGGACGATCAAACTGGTTGGGGTAAGGCTCAAAGGGACCTCGCTCGCATACTGCGGTTACAAGTAGCGCGGTTCCGGTCGAACAGCCAGCGCCGGGCAGAAGACTGAAGTGGCTTAAGTATCAGACTTGCAACGGGCTGTAACCGTCAGGTGCGTCGCAGCCTGCACAAAAGGGCACGGCTCGGCAGCCGTGCCCTTCGGAATGCGATCATGGAAGTATGCCGGCTATCTTGTCTACCTCGTCCAGTAGGTCGACTGAGTGCGGACCGCGGAGATGCGGCGCGGTTGGGCTGACGCGGGTTTGGGCTGGTATCCGTAGCTGTCGTAGCGGCTCGCAGCAGGGCGTGCCCCGGCGCGGTTGGCGGAGTTGGTGTTGGTGTAGACCCAGGCGTTGGCTGCTCTTGCCGGCTTGTTGGCGGAGCGGGCCGCCATCATCTGGCTGTTACCGTAAGGCTGCTTGCCGTGCACGATGATGCGGGTCTGGGCCATGCCGTGACGGTTGACGAGCTTGAAGAACGTCGCCGCGTTCGAGGTGGCGAGCCGGGCGCAACCATGCGAGCGGGGGCTGCCGAGCGAGCCGGGGTTCATCGTGCCGTGGACGGCGATGCCGCCGTTGAAGAACACCGAGTAGGGCATCGGTGCGTCGTCATACTGACGCGAGTGCCACATCTGAGCCATCCAGCTCGGCTTGAACGAGCCCGGCGGGGTCGAATAGCCGGGAGCGCCGGTCGAGACCTTCCAGGAGTGAATGGTCTTGTTGCCGGCCTGCACGACCATCGTCTGGGTGGTAAGGTTGATGCGCGCGACAAGAGTCGGGGGAAGCGGCTTGGGTTTGGCGGGCGCAGGGGGTGCCTCGGCGGTCTCGGCGGGTGCGGGGTGGGGGGCGGGCGCAGCGGTTGCTTCGGTGGGCTTGGCCTCGGGTTTCACCTCGGCCGGTTTCTCGACGATGATCGGCGCCGTGGTCGTAACCGGCAGGACTGCTGCGGGGGCTGCCTGAGGCGCGGGCGCGGAGGCGGGCGCGACATTCAGCATGCGGACGACGGTCGAAGGCGGGGCCTCGGTCGTAGCAGATACCTGCTGAGGCTGGTTGAAGAAGACGAGCAGGGCTGCCGCAGTCGCTCCGACGAGCTGATAACCCACAGCGTTGTAAGTACGCATCACTATACGCTACAAATGTTTCATTCCGGGAACTAGACGATGGTGCGTTACAGTCTCGTCAAGCCTGACAGCAGGTTAACCGCTGTGCCTCACACAAAAAATCTGTTGGTTGTATAAGGTTCTGGTCTGGCTTCATAATCTAGCGTCATAAAACGGCGATGATTCTAGCATAGTCGATAGCTTCGGCGGTGGGGCCGTGGTGGAACCATCACGCTCGCCGGGAAGTTGAGTTGGTGCAGCACTTCGCCGTTGGCGAAATCCTGTCGTGCGCGCTTAGATGCCGACGGCGTCGCCTGATATCGTGCTGCCGGAGCATGCCGACAAATTTTTTGACTTCGCGAAATCCGTTCGAGTGCTGTGCACGAAAACCTACACTACCTGTGCAGGTACCAAGGAGGCTCTCATACCGTCGGTTCATAATCTCGACTCGTGTTGCGTGGGTGCGATTCCGCTGATCGCCAGATCGTGATTCCATATCTCCATTGATTCGATGGAGGTCTGGATGACGGTGCCACTCGAGATCCGGCGGGATCGAACACCCGCGGTGCT